>CANQPZ010000006.1 GCA_947625895.1 uncultured Clostridia bacterium
GAAGAAAAAATTTCAAGACTATAACTTACTTAGTCTTTCTGAAGATATAATAATATACAAACATTAAAATAAACTTAAATTATTATCTTATTTATAATTTTTGTTATTAATAAAAGTAAAATATATGCAACAACTATACTTGCACCTGTTGGAATATTTAAAATAAAACTCATAAATACGCCTAAAACAAAGCAAGTAACAGATATAATTCCTGAAAGGATAATTAATTGCTTAAAACTTGTCGTCAATTTTTTTGCAATTACAGCAGGAAAAACTATTAAACTAGAAATTAATAATGTTCCCATCATTCTCATGCCTAAAACAACAATTAAAGCTGTTAGAAATGAAATTAAAAACTGATAAAATGTAACATTTATTCCTTTTGTTTTTGCAAAATTCTCATCATATGTAATTAAAAACAATCTATTATAAAACAAAAAGTAAACTATTACAACTACTATTGACAACGCAACACTAATTACAACATCTAATGTGGTCATAGATAATATACTTCCAAACATATAATTAGCAACATCTATATTAAAGCCTGTTGAAATTGATGTAATAATAATTCCTGTTGCTAATGCTCCTGTTGATACAAGGGCAATAGTAATATCTCCACTCTCACCTTTTTTTTGACTGATTATCATTATAATAATTGCCGCAATCATTACTAATGGCAATGATACAAGTAATGGTGAAACATTTAATGCAACAGCTAATGTTAGTGCAGCAAAACCAACTTCGCCTAATCCATGTCCAATCATTGAATAATTTTTAAGTACCAAAATAACTCCAATTAGTGCAGCACAAATTGAAATGGCTATACCACAAATTAGAGCTTTCTGAATAAATGAATAATTTAATAAATTAATTATCTCTCCCATTTTATCCCTTCTTATTTTGTCATATATATTTTCTGAAAATTTTCATATAATAGGATTACAATATATTAAACTAAAGCCCTTTAAATTTTTACATTTAGAGGGCTTTAAATTATATCTCATTTGCCAATCATTATTAATACTTTAAATTTTATTAGTATTAATACTCAAGATACATTGCAATTACTCTATTTTGGTATAAATAGAATACAACATATTCTTCAACTTCTGTATCATATTTTTTGTTATCTTTCCACATATCTTCTTCTGTATTGTATTCTTCACCATTATATGGTTCAGCATCATAGATGTCTGAGTCAATTACTTCTTCATCTGGATTATCTTCTCCCTCATCTTCATCATACTCTTCATCTTCTGATATTTCTTCATCTGTTACTTCTTCGTCTACATTTTCTGTTTCTTCATCTGCTACTACTTCTTCTTCATCTGTGTTAATTACTTCTTCATCTTCTGTTTGTTCCTCATCTTCTGAAGCAGGTGTTGTTACTCTTACTTTACAAACAACCTTTTTAATATCTTTGTTGTCTTTAGCTTCAGTTGAATAAATAACTTTTACTAATTTATATTTTTCAAATGAACTTGTGTCTCCACTATAAGCATCTTGAAGATCTTGTTTATATTGTTCAACTTCTTCATCAGTTACTGAATCAACTGCTTTATCAAAATTTTTAACAAATTCTACTCCTGCTATTTCCTTATTGTCCTCAGTAATATAATAACCACGATCCCAAGCTATAGCAGCCTTTATATCTATTGCTTCTGCTATTTTTTCTGGATTATAAGAATTCTCTGCAGAAATGTATTTTTTTATTACTTTTTTCTCTTTACCAGTAAAAGCAAACACAAGTACAAAAGCTAATACAACAACTACAAGAGTGGCAATTACTGCTATTAAATGTTTTTTTAACCATGTTCCAATATTTTTCATTCGTATTCTCCTTTTTTACTAATTTTAAATTATACTAATTATATTATATAGATTTTAAAACATCAATAATTTATTTTATTTTTATTAAATAAAAATTTTATGCACCAATTGGACATAGATCATCAGTAACTATGTTTTTATCTGACTCAAAATTTACAATTTCAGTTTCTATTAAATTTTTATATACTTCATATTTTTCAGGATCATTTTCACTATTTTTGTTTTTGAAAGCAATTAAAATCAGATTTTGAAGTTCTTGATTATCTATATCATTTGAAACTTTAAATACTTTAACATCATCAAAAATCGCTTTATATGTTGAAAATTCATATTTAATGAAATCTGATTTAGTTCCATCTACTGCTGAAATGACATTAGTTATTACAATTCCATTATCATTTAAACTTCTTTTTGCATTATACATAGCTTCTAAAGTAGTAAGTTGAAAAGGAGCATTAGTTCCTTTAAATGCATCTATTAAAATACAATCATATTTTTTATCAGAATTATTTAAATACTTTCTTCCATCTTCATGATAAATGTTTATTCTAGTATTTTGATCATCTAAAGCAAAATATTTTTTTGAAATCTCTGTCATTTTTGGATCAATTTCCACCACATCTATTCTTTTATCAGGAAATTTTTTTAAATAATAATTTGGATATACATATGCTGCTCCACCAATCATCAAAATATCTGATGTATTTTTGTTATAGTAATCAAATAAATCATAATATTTTAAATAATTATCAGTCATTTGATTGTTCTCTGTTGCAACAGATTCATATGCTGTATCTACTTGAAGAGCATAAAATTTTTGACCATTTGATTCAATACTTTTAAGCCATATTCTACTATATTCTGAATCCGTATCTAAAATAATATCAGTATGTGTTTTAAAGAATAAATATTTTCCGCAAACAACAATAAAAATTAAAATAATAAAGATTACTATTGATTTTAAGATATATTTAATATTCTTATCTTTATACAAAACAAATGATAATATAAATAAAACTATTACAACACCTAAAATTATATTTTTTATTCCAATTAAAGGAATTAAAACAAATCCTGCTAAAAATGTTCCAGCAATACTTCCTATAGTAGAAAATGCAGAAATATTTCCTGACACTTTTCCAACTTCTTCTAATTTCTTATCAATTAGTTTTACAGCAAATGGTGAAACTGTTGATAAAAATAAGCTAGGAATTCCAAAAGTAAGAGTTGATGAAATAACTGCTACTAGTGTGGCTGGTAATGATGTTTTTGATAATGGTTCTATAATATTTATTTCAAGTAAAGGAATAAGACTTATAAATATTGAAGCAACTAGAATAAATAATGATAAAACATTAATATTTGGATATTTATCAGCAAATTTTCCACCAATAAAATAACCTAGACTCATAAATGCTAACATCATTCCAATAATGCATGTCCATATTAAATTAGAACTACCTAAATAAGGTGATAATATTCTTGCTGCAATTAACTCAATAATCATTCCAATTGCACCAGATATGAATGTTGTTATTTCTAATAAATACTTTTTCAAGAGTTGTCTCCTTTGTCTTTTTCAAATTCGTCTATTTTTTTATCTTTTACTACTTCTCCATCAAGTTCAATAACACGAATATTTGGATTTTTTATTTCATCTAAGTCATGTGTAGCCATAATAATTGTTATATTTGATTTTTCAAATAATTCATCTATTATTTTATAAAAGCTTCTTATTGTTTGCGTATCAAATCCACTACAAGGTTCATCTAGTAATAAAATTTTAGGATTTCCAATCAACGTTCTTGCTAAAAGAATTCTTTGTCTCTCTCCTCCAGACAAATTACCAATTTTTTTGTTTAACAATTTTTCAATCTTTAATTTTTTTGTAATTTCCTCTAAAGCTTTTTCATCATCTTTTGTATAAAAAGGTTTTAATTTATGTTTTTGGCAACCTGTTAGTATAATCTCTTTTGCAGTAGCTGGAAAGTTTATATCAGTCATATTATTTTGTGCTAAATAAGCTACATCAGATCTCTCTCCATAAAATTCGATACTTCCAGAAGTTTTCTTTATTAGGCCAGCAATTGCTTTTAATAATGTACTTTTTCCAGATCCATTTTTACCTACTAAGCAAATATATTCTTTATCTTTTATTGTTAGATTTACATCTTTTAACGCATAATGTTCATTATATTTAACATTCAATTTTTTTATTTCTATTATTTTCATTTTAACTCACCTCATTGTAGAGCCTTTTTAATATTTTCTAAGTTTTTATACATTATATTTAAATATGACTCACCATCATCTAACTCTTCTTTAGATATTGAATGTAAGCTATGCAAAATTAGCATTTCTGCTCCAGTTTCTTCAGATACAGTTTTAGCTATATTACCAGAAGACATTTCTTTATAAAAAATTACTTTCACATTATTTTTCTTTATTTGCTCTATTACATCCATAATTTTATCAATGCTTGGTTCTGAACTTTCTCCACATGAATCATAAGCACTTATATACTTTAAATCATATCTACTCATAAGATATGAATATGAGAATGGACCAGCAAAAGCTAATATTTTTCCGTTTGTATTTTTTGTTACTTTTTCAAATTCAGAATCTAATTGACTTAACTCAGAAATATATTTTTTTGAATTTGTCTTATAATATTCTGCATTTTCTGGATCTTTTTTACATATCTCATCTGTAATATTTTGAACTAACTGAATTGCTTTTAATGGATCAAGCCAAATATGAGTATCATATTCTTCTTCCTCATGCTCATGTCCATCTTCTTCAATCTTGTATAATTCAATACCATAGCTTATATCTTTTATGTTTTCTTTAGAATCAATTCCAGAAATAACAGAACCAGCCCAAGGTTCAAGTTTGTCACCTAGATATAAAAATAATTCAGAATCTTGAATTTTAATTACATCTTGAGGTGTGGGTTCATAATCATGTATTTCTACTCCTGGAGAAAGTAACATAGACACATTAGCTTTATCACCAGCGATTTGCTTTGCAAAATCGTATACCGGATAAACTGTTACAACAATATCAAGTTTATCAGGATCATTTTGCTGCGTAGAAGGTTTTAAGTTAAATATAACTAATGTGCCAAATATAACGGCTATTAATAAAATTAATGATATTAAAACTTTTTTCAATTATATTACTCCCTACTCGTAAAATTCCTCTCCAATAAAGTCATATGGAATATCAGTTAATTCTGATAAATATATATCATAATTAGATGCATGTTTTTTATCATCAATACAATATACTGCTGTATACGCAGGATTGTCTATGACCGTTCCATCTGTATTTTTTAAAGTAATTTTTTTACCGGAAAGATCTACTAAATCCATTTCAATATTACTTGGATAGTCATACTCATTAAAATTAACTTTTAATGGTAAATTTGCACATACTAGTAATCCTTTATTTAAAAGTGATGTATTAATATAATCATATTCGATATCTATCATTTTTTGGAATTGCTTATCTACAACAATATACTTATTATTTTCTTGTTTAACAATATAAGCATTTCCTAAAACATATATATCTTTATATAGTGGTGAAACTTGTTCTCCATTTTCATTTGCGAAATAAATTACATCTCTATCATAATCTTTTATTAATATTTGAGAATCAAAGAATTCTAAAATTTGAATATTTCCTTGTAATTCCACTCTTTTTGTCTCTTTTGTATACCATCCTTGAACTTTTTCAGAAGTTTTATAGAATGGTAAACATCCATTACTGTAAACATATAAATTATTTTCATCAAATTTTAAATTATCACAGTCAATACTTACTTTTACTTTTGGATTATCTTTTTTCAAAAATTCGTATCTATTTTTTCCTCCAGTTTGAGAAACAGTTATATAAACATCATAATAATCATTAAATGGATATCTATAAGGATATCCCTCATATGCACTTACTGTAGTCATATTACTGTTTGCTGGAACATCAAAAGTATCTTCGATTTCTCCATCTTGACCAAATGTTTCTTGAAAAATACTATTTAGTTTTTCAAGTTGTGATTCATAATCATTTGTAGCAATAGTATTTTTATAACTCATTACATTTCTCTTATTTTTTAATATTATTTTTGCTGTGTCTCCTTGTACAACTAAGGCTATATCAAAGTTTTTATTATATTTATTAATAGTAACAAACGGAGAAGCATAGTCATATGCAAAATCTAATTTGATATCACCATTAGTATTTATATATCCCCATTTTCCATTACGTTGCACATTTATATAAAATTCAGCATCTTCACCTAATTCACTAATATTTTTAAAGAAATCTTCGTTATATTCAATATATCCTTTGTTTTCTTCTTTAATTATTTTTTTCAATTCATCTTTATATGTAAAAATATTTAATCCAGCCAAACCTATTGCCACAATAACAACTGAAACAAGTACAATATAAAATACATTATTTACAAATATCATATTTTCTCTTAGTACTTGTATCTCTATTAATAATGCAGCTAATATATATAAAACCGCAATTAGATTAAAATCTAGGAAATAAAAACATGAAGACAAAATCGCAAGAATATAAGAAAATAAGAAAATTTTATCTTTACAATTAAATATTAAAGTAATTAAATTAACAACAGCAACAGCAATCAATAATATAAAAATCAAAAAATGATTTTGATTAATTAAAGTAATTTCTTGTTCTGTTGCACTGTTAATATTAGGCATATAAAAATTAAAAAATAAAACAAGTGCGCCATATAGTAAGTTCATTAGACCTACAATGGCATTAACTAATTTACCTTTCATTCTTCTATTTCTCCACTTTTATCTTTTGTTTCTTCAATTTTTTTATCAATTCTTGTAATTGTATACATTGCAATTAGGAAAACAACTCCAATTAGAATTCCAATTAATGCTTCAGTTATGCTTGAAAATTTAGGAATAAACATAACTAAAGATGTAATTGAAAATCCTATTATTGCATAATAAGTCATTCCATAAAATCTCTTAAATAAATATGTAATCATTCCAGCAGTTGTTAATGCTATTACTATATAACCAATTCCAAATGGAATGATAATTCTAAAATCTAGTGATGTAAAACCTTCTAATATTGGAGCAAGTACACCCATAAAAATTAAGATATGCATTGTTGTCATTCCAGGCATTACAGCTCCCCAAGCATATATTGCACCATAAATAATAAGTTCTGGTATTCCAATATACTCAACTATCTTTCCCTCTTTAGTATTTGAAGCTATAGCAGTTACAATTATAGTAATTATCAATGCTACAATCATACTTAACAAATATTTCTTTTTAAATCCTTTTTTATTTGCAGTTGCAATTAATGTTGGAATTCCTCCAATTATAATTCCAAGGAAAGCACACATAGTATATGCATGATAGTTTTC
This sequence comes from uncultured Clostridia bacterium, assembly GCA_947625895.1. Lineage (GTDB taxonomy): Bacteria > Bacillota > Clostridia > TANB77 > CAG-508 > UMGS1994. The sequence goes on from CANQPZ010000006.1 coordinate 7,259, forward strand.
AAGTAAAAAGGCTACAGCATTAGCACAACATGCCGCACTAATTACTATTCCTAAAACAATAGGCCATATATACTTAAGGTTTTCCTTAAAATTTTTAAAAGGATTTGAAATAATTTCCATACATCTGTCGTAAATTCCAAGCACAATAGCAAGAGTACCAGCTCCTGCAGTAAGTGATGCAACTCCAATTATAAGTCCTTTTATAAATTTAGTAATGTTTTCTTTCATTAATTATCCTTTATATATAATTCTTTTTCTTTTATGTATTTTTCAACATCTTCATTTATTAATTCAGATATTGATTCATTATTTTTTAGTCTATCTCTAATTATTGTTGAACTAATTTTTACGTTTTCACTATTTCTCATATAAATAACATTTTTATCGTTAATATTTGCATCAAATTTATCATTTCTTTGAAAAACTATATAATTATATTTCTTTAATTCTTCATAGTCCTTCCAAGATGTCATTTTTTCATAATTGTCTTCACCCATAAAAAAAACTAACTCATCATTTGGAAAATCTTTTTTTATATTTTTAAAAGTATCAATTGCCTTACATGCTTTATCATTTTCCGTTTTGTATACAAATATTTTTTCATCGTTTTTGATTAATATTTCAAGCATGTTTACTCTATCATCTAACTTAACCAAACCTCTTTTGGAATAATGGTCATTTACAGGCACAAAAAAAACTTTATCAAAATTGTATTCCTCTAATGCTTTTTTTATTAAATTGTAATGAGCAATAGTTGGAGGATTAAAAGATCCTCCAAAAAAACCTAACTTCATTATATTATTCTTCTTTTAACTCCTTTTTTACTTCATCATATATTTCTTCATGAATATCTTCAACTGTTCTTATTTGGTCATCTTTTACACATTGAATTTCAAACCAATCATAGTCTTTTGCAACAGCACATGCAGCATTATAACTATCAATTATATGATTTTCATCTCTTTCATGAATATCTTTTTGCATTGTATGAGAAAATTTATTTTCTCTATTTTTAATAAGTTCTAAACTATTTTTAGGTGGCATATTTAAGAAAAATACTCTATTAGGTCTAGGAATACCATAGATTTCAAATTCCAAATTATATAACCAAGAAATAAATTTTTTTCTTTCTTCTGGATCTTTTATTTTTCCAGCTTGATGCACCATATTAGCTGAGGTATATCTATCAGCTAAGACTATTCCACCGTTTTTATAAAATTCTTCGAATTTTGTTTTATATGTAGCATATCTATCTGCCGCATAAAATGTAGAAGCAATATATGGGCTTACATCATTTGCATGTTCTCCAAACTCTCCTGATAAATACATTTTAACTAATGAAGATGATGGACTATCATAATTTGGAAAGGAAACTTCCATATACTCAATATTTTCTTTTTCAAATCTTTCTTTAAGCTTTGAAAATTGTGTTTGCTTTCCACTTCCATCAGTTCCATCAATTACAAATAATTTTCCCATAATACTGCTACTCCTTATTCTTCTACTTTTAATCTTTCAAATAATGGTTCAATATTTTTATTTGATAAATCAATTTCTTTATCTAAAAATACTGGCTTCCATGATGGTTCATTTAAATCTAAATATTCTCTTATTTTTTCACAAGTTGCTGGCATAATAGGTTCAAACAAATTGCTTAAATTAGCAATAATGCATGCACAAGTACAAATTGTATTTATAAATTCCTCTTCGTTTTCTTTCTTTTGGTTCCAAGGCTCTCTTGTGTCATAATATTTATTAGCTAATTCAACTAGATTCATTATTTTTGAAACAGCTTCTCTAAATTCTAATTTTTCAATTAATTGTCCAACTTCATCATAAATTTCAGAAAGTTTTTGATTTATTTCATCATCCATTTTTCCGATTCTTATTTTTTCTAGTCCTTTAAATTTAATAGTTCTATTAACAAGATTTCCAAATTTATTTAATAATTCACCATTATGTGTAGCCACAAAGTCTTCAGGTGTAAAGTTTGTATCTTTCTTTTCAGGACCATTACTAACTAAATGATATCTTAAAGAATCAACAGGGTATTTATCTAATGCTTCTAATGCAGTAATACCAATCTTTTTACTCTTTGAGAATTTTTGATCATTATAATTTAAGTATTCAGTAGAAACTATCGTATCTACTAAATGATAATTTTCTTTTTGTCCTAATAATAGAGCATTCAATATTATGCTATGGAAAACAATATTATCTTTTCCATGGCACATATAAATTTTATTATTGTGTCCTTCTTTCCAAAAATCTTCCCAGTTTAATCCTCTTTCTTCACATACTCTCATTGTATCTGTTAAATATCCTAAAACTGCATCAATCCATACATACATTCTTTTGTCTTCATACCCCTCAACAGGTATTTCAACCCCCCAAGTAATATCTCTTGTGACAGCTCTTTCAACTAAACCTTGTTTTAAATATTTTTCTGTTTCATTTTGAGCATTAACTCTCCATTCTCCTTTTACTTTTTGAGTATGTTCTTCGATTTCTTTTTGAAATTCAGGTAATTTTAAATATAAAATTTTATTATCTTTTTGAACTGTTTTACTTCCACAAACAATGCAAGTTCCACCTATTAATTCTTCAGATGTAGGAACATGTAAACAATTATCACATTGATCACCTTTAGTTTCTTCACCACATTCAGGGCAAGTTAAAACAATTTCTCTATCAGATAAAAACTTATTACATTTCTCACAATAACATTGAGGCTCTATTTTTTCATATATATAACCATTATCATATAATTTTCTGAACAAAGCTTTAACTTTTTCTTTATGATAATCTGTATCAGTATTTGAAAATAGATCATATGAGAAATTAAGTCTATTAAATAAGTTTCTAAATTCAGAATCATAATAATCAGCTATTTCTTTAGGTTCTCTTCCTTCTTTTCTAGCTCTTTCAGTAATTGGTGTTCCATGGCAATCGGAACCAGAAACAAACATTACATTGTCTCCATTTAATCTAAAAAATCTAGCTAGAATATCTCCAGAAATTAATCCTGCAATATGACCTAAATGTAATGAACTATTAGCATAAGGCCATGCATTTCCAATTACAATATTTCTATTCATAAAACACTCTCTTTTCTAAAAACGATTTCTTTTTTGTCCAATAACAAATTCATCTTCAATTTCAACAGCTTGTTCTTCATCTATTCCTAACTGTTTTAATATTTCACTTCTTTGATTATATAAGTCATCTAAACTTTCAGGTTCTGTTCTTTCATTTTCTTCATTATCAAGATCTTGTTGATCTTCTTCTATTGGGGCTTTACCTTTTTCTTCCAAATTATGAATTCTTTCTTCAACTTTTCTTAATTTTTCTAACAATTCATATCTTTGTTGTATATCTTCAAATTTTAAAGATAAATCATCATGAATATCTTTTTGTTCGCCTTCAGTATCATGAAGTAATTCTGTTTTCTTAGTTACCCCATTACTATTTTCCATATAAATATTTCTAGGATATACAGAAGAAACTGGAACTCTTTCAAATCTTGTATTTCCACGATTTTGATATTTAATAGCATTAATATCTGTTTGTCCAGAATATCCAACATACATTATCATGTTTTGATCATCATCTAATACTTCACCAGGTCTTCTAATTTGGAACAAATTATATCTATCAATATTAGGATTAGTTTTACCAGCTCTTATTTCCCCTGCTAGCAAATTAGTAAAAACTGTATCTCTTGTATCTTTTAAATTTGCTGCAAGCTGTTTTGATATAGGTGTAGCTTCAAAACCAATCATTTCAACTTTCTTTCCGTCAGGCCTTTCTTCCATAACTTTAAAGTTATTATTTCTGAAACGAACTATTAATGGCTTTGATCTGTCTTCCATATCACGATTAAATAACTTAGAAGAAGCTTCTCTATCTTCTATAGTAATTACACTAATTATATTATTTGGATCCTCTCCAAGTTCTCTGGCAATTTCTTCTTTTTCAATTTCCTCTTTAGTTAAATCCTCTCTTTTTTTACTCAAAGGAACTATCTGTAGATATCCACTGCCAGCTTTTTCTCCAAGTTCTTTAGTATGATCTTGAACAACTAATTGTTCCTTTGGATTTATTAAAACTTGAAGATTTAATTGTTTAGAAAGCCATCTTTCATCAAATATTAATTCTCCTTTTTCACCAATTTCAGCAAGTTTTTCCAAAGAATTAACTTGTACACTTCCATCTTTTAAAGGAACTATTTGAACACCCATTTTAGAAAATTCTGATAATTGTTCAGGATCAACATCCTTTCTTATCATTTCTCTTATTGCTTCACTCTCAGCAATATCTTTGAAAGGTAAAGCATTTGCCGCTTTTTCAATGTCGTCAACAGACATTCCATCTTGCATTAAAGAAACAATATCTGCTCTTTTTAACTTTGTTGATTTTTCAAGTTCAGCAATTCTATCTCTTCCAACAACTGCAGAATGAGATTTTAGGATTTCATATATTCCTTTAGAATTTTCTAATAAAAGAACTTTTGGTATTTTGATTCCACCATCAAGCATTACAAGTTCATCAATTTTTCTTATAGAATTAAATCGTTGATCTGTTTGATGAGTTCTTTCTAAATAAGTGGATAATAAAGTCATATCAGTTAATTCATTTTCAATGCTTCTAAGAGCTTCACTTTTAATAAAACCTTTTTCCATATTTTCACCTTTAAATTTTTATTTTAATTTTTTTTCAACCAAATCAGCTAATTCTCTAGCTTTTTTTGTTATAAGTTCTTGGTCTTCACCCTCAATCATAACTCTAACTAGTGGCTCAGTTCCAGAAGGTCTAATTAAAACTCTACCATTGCCAGAAAATTCATCTGTTAATTTATCTATGGCAGTTTTAATTTCTTCATCTTTGTCATAATCATATTTTTTGCTTGCATTTACTTTAGCATTAATTAAAACTTGTGGATATATATTTATTATTTTTCTAGCTTCAGAAGGTAATTGTTTATTTTCTAATAATATTTGAATAAGCATTAATGATGTTAATATACCATCACCAGTTGGATTATAGTCTAAGAATATAATATGACCAGATTGTTCTCCACCAAGGTTATAACCATTCTTAACCATTTCTTCTAATACATATCTATCTCCAACTTTTGTTTGTTTAAAATCAATTCCTGCTTTTTCAGAATATTTCTTTAAGCCTAAATTACTCATAACAGTTGCTACTAATGTATTATTTGCTAATTTTCCTTTAGATTTTAGATAATTTGAAGCTATGGCAAGCATAATATCACCATCAATTACTTCTCCTTTTTCATCAACAGCTAAACATCTGTCGCCATCTCCATCATAAGCAATACCTAAATTATATTTTCCTTCAACAACTTTTTCTTTTAACATATTTAAATGTGTTGATCCACAATTATCATTTATATTAATTCCATTAGGTTCATTGTTTATAATATCAAAATTAATTCCTAATCTTTTATAAATTTTTTCAGCTACTTTATAAGTTGCTCCATTTGCAGTATCAATTAATACTCTAAAATCATCAGTTTTATTTTTTGTAATATTTTCATGGAATATACCAACAATAAAGTCGGCATAATCTTCAATCATTTCTTCTGCATTAACAGATACACCAATTTTATCTGCAACAGAAGTAAATTCAGATAGTTTTTCTTCTGAATCCATTATTTCTTCTATTTCTTCTTCTAAACTATCAGGAATCTTTGTTCCTTTATTACTAAAGTATTTAACTCCATTAAATTCAAAAGTATTATGTGATGCTGAAATAACAACACTAGCATCTGCGTTATATTTTTTTGTTAAATATGCTACAGCTGGAGTTGGTATTACACCTAAAACCTTAACATTAGCTCCATAGCTTAAGAATCCAGCTACCATTGAGCTTTCAATTAATGTTCCAGAAATTCTTGTATCTCTTCCAATAAGTATAGTTGGTACATGTCCTGTATTTTTTGAAAATACAGCAGCACCAGCTTTGGCTACTCTAAAAACCAAATTAGGAGAAAGCTCTGTATTGGCAATTCTTCTAATTCCATCAGTCTCAAAATATTTTCTCATAAATTAATCCTCCTTACAGATGTTAATATTATACATTTATAATAAGATTATTTCAAGTATATTGAACTTTGATATTTTTAGTTTTTTATTCAATTTAATTCTTATTTTTAATAGATTAATTATAGCAACAAAAAAAGCGCCTATTGGCGCTTTTTTTAATTAATTATTCTTTTTCGGCTGTAACTTTTCTAAGCTCTTCTTCAGATTTAAATGTTTCAGATAATAATTGAATCATCCAAATAAATGCTAATAGTGCAGGAACGTAATTTGCAACAGGAATTCTTGCAATTGCTATTACAGCTACTATAAATGCTTGATTTAAAAACATCTCAAATGCTAATTTTAGAGGTTTTAAAATCCATGCATTTTTATATAATTTTCTGTATCTAACAGCAAAGTAAACTAACACAATTATTAAACTTATCATCATTGGGAAAACAAAACTCTTTATTATGTTAAACATTTTAACTTTTGTAGTATCAGATAATCTAAGTGATGATGATTGTGCTAATAATTCTTCACTTGTATATTCGTATCCATATTTATCTTTAATTTGAGAAATTAATGTGTTTACTTCCTCATCAGACAAGTCATAAATACTTTCTACATTCATTTCTTCTAATATATTAACCTTTTTTAGTTCTTTAATATCAAAGCTTGTACCATATTTATCATTTAATTTTACAAAAAAGTTTGTTATTTGATCATCAGTCATATTCTTAGCATCTACAACAACGCTTGTACTAAATAATGTAGAATTTCTAACTATAACATCAGAATCAAATGATTCTTTTGCCATTTGTTTAACATCATTAAGGTTATGATCTTGAATAATAGCTACTTCAAGTCTTTTATGAGATGAATATAAAGTACTGTAATTAAAACCTTTTTTCCATACTATAAGCATACCTAATATAATTGCAATAATCATTAATACATATAAAATCTTCCTATTTTTCATCTAATTACCATTCCTTTCATCTAATAATAAAAGTGAAAACACACCTGTAAAAATAAATGTAACTATTCCCCAAAATCCTACCATTCCGACAGATGATATATTAATATCTTTTGAAAATACAAACACAATTATTGTTATGAAAAGTGGAATCATATTTATAACAAATTTCTTTAATCCTTCAAATAAATCTTCATTTAATATCATTAATGTTAATAAATAATTAATTAAAGACATAAATATGATCATTAATAGACTAGTTAGAGTAATTGCAACTCCTGCATATCTAATTAAGAATAATAGTAATGCTACATAGCCTAATTCTAAAGCTATTACATTTACAGCCTTTTTACCGAATTTCTTAATCATAGCTGCAACAATAACTACTCCAACAACTATTCCTACTATTGCAATTATAATTATTTCATTTCTTCCATAGTTAGATTCAAAATATGGACTTGAATCAGCAACATAAGTAATAGGCAATTTATCAGTTTCTAATATTGTTTGATAAATTAAACATTGTCTATAATCTTCATTAAATAAATCCTCATCATTTAAATCTACACTTTGATATAGACTAAGATTTAAGTTAGTATAATTAGAATCAGGAGCAAAATATGTTATTCTTTTATCTTCTCCATCAATTCTTATAGTTACAGTTTTTTGTGTAACTTCTCCATCAGCATTAGTTGTTTCTATATATGTTTTAGAAATTTCATTTAATTTCTTCTCACCAGCAGAATTAAATTCAATAGTAACACCTAAATTATAAAGTGGACTATCAGCAGTAGCACTTTCATCTGGTGCGTAAAAAGCTGCTGCACTTTTTACCATAGAGCTATCCATTAAAACTTCTTCTGTGTCAGAATCAACAATTTCAAATTTTCCTTGTTTTGTAACTAAATCAACTAAATAATCAGAATTTGTATCATTAGGAACTTCAACATTTATACTTCCAGTTTTCTCGTCTAAAGAAATAGTTGAATCTAAAATTCCAAACTCTTTAACTCTTTGTTCAATTATAGTTCTTGCTTTTTCATAGTTTTTTAAATTTAAGTCTTCTTCTTTATTAACAGGAACTTCAGTAGTCTCTGGAGTCTTTTCTGTTTCTGTTTCTGTCTCTGCTTCTTCAGTAGTTTCTTGAGTTTCTTCACTTGATTCTTGAGCAATTTCTTGTTCTTCAGTAGAATCGTCAACTACAAAAGAAAAGTTTCTACTTCCAGTTAATTCTTTACTTACTTCATAATCTGGTAATACATTTTTCCATCCATTTAAGTCTCTTTTATATATTCCAAAAAAAGAAACTAAACACATTAATAATACTATTAATAATGCTACTACCCTCTTTAATATGCCTTTTTGCTCTTTCTTTTTCAACTTTTGTTACCCCCTATAATAAATTCGTATCATTTATGATTAATTCAAACCATAATCCTAAAAATTTTGCTGCATATTTGCTCATCATTGTTCTATCCATAAATATTTCAAAATAGTCTAAAACTGGACACATTTTTGTATCTATAATTAGATCAAGAATAATTTTTTTAGCTTCTTTATCAATTCTTAATTTTGCATCTGTAACTGCATAATTAACTCTATCATGTTTGTCAAATAATGACATATTTGTTTTTGATACTCTACTTCTATGAGCATCTGATTTATCAGCAAGTATGACTGCTGCAGAAATATCACTAACTGCTGTACCAGTATTTTCATCATGATTTCCAATTGCCATCATGATTTCTACTCTTTCTTTAACATCCATTCCCATATCTTTTAAAATATTGCCAGCTAAGATAGCTCCGGTATGGGCATGATCAACTCTGTTTACAGCATTACCTAAATCATGCAAATATCCAGCAATTTCAGCAAGTCTGATTCTATCCTCATCATATCCAAGAGTTCTTAAAATTTCTCCAGCTCTCTCTGAAACAATACTTAAATGCCTATGTGCATGTTCAGTATAACCCAAAACATCTAATTGCCTTTGAGCAGCCAAAATTAATTGCTCAACTTCTTCATTTTTTTTAACATCATCTAAAGTTATACTCACTTTTTGCCTCCTCAATCTTCATTTTTTGATTTTATATTAAAAAGCTAAAAATATCAATAATTTTTTATAACTTTCTAGTTTTTTATATTAACACCCACAATTCCTCCTATTCCTCCACAAGCAAAACACACACATAACATAATAACTGAATATACGTTCACATCAAAATTTTTTAAGATCAAACTAGATAACAAATAAATTATAAAAAAGTAAACTCCTCCTATTATTCCGCCTTTTATCATTCCTTTTTGATTTGATTTCAACATAACTACAGAAGTTGAAATTAAAATACTAATTCCTGTTATTACTATAATAGCTGGTGTAATGATACTTTCAGAAACAGATGTTGTTGATAATATTATTCCTAGTATAAAAAATAATATTAGTGTTAGGCCAAAACTTATTAGTATACCTCTAATAAAAATCCATAATTCATTAAATCTTTCTTCCATACTATTGTAACCTCCAAAATAAAAACCTTTCATATAACATAAATATGAAAGGTTTTATTTTTTATACTAAGCAATTACAATTAGTTTTCTTCATCTGGATTATCATTTCCATTATTGTCGCCATTATCATTGTCATCATTTTGTTCTTGTCTATTATCTTCTTGATCACCATTATCATTTTGATTTTGATTATCATTTTCCTCTGTATCGTTATCAAGTTGCAATTTAGATGTGTTAGATTTTCTCTTTATTAAATTTCTAAGTTCTTCTCTAGTATTAATTAATTCTTGTAAAGTATATAATTCATTATTATTTACTTTGTTGAAGTAATATGTTGTTTTTCCTCCAGAGGTAATATAATAAATTGCAGTATAATATGCATTAAATACAATATCTCCATCAGTTGTAATCATACCATAAGTTTGATTACCTGTATTACTTTCCATAGAGAATACAATACAATTAAGTTTATCAGAAACCGGAATTACAACTGTAGGCATTGCTGAAGTATTATTAATTAGGTCATTAGGATTTGAACAACCTATTGAAGTATAAGTAGGTCTAGCAATCATATCACCCTTTTTATTATAAAGACCATAACATCCATTTTGTAAAACAGGTATACATTCTCCTGCAATCAAATATTTACTATCTAGGTTTTGACCTGCATATGAAGAAAATTCAGGAATTCCAATTGAATCATATTCTGTAGGAATTATTACATCACCTTGTGCATTAACAACTCCACTTTTTCCATTACTAGCTACAATATATAATTTTTCCTTAGCATCTAGAAGTTCAATATTATTATATTGTAAAGGAATTGTTGGTTTTTCAGCTCCAGGAGCAATCATTCCATACTTAGACTCACTTGATATTATAAATTCATCTATACTTTGAATATACTCAATTGTGTCATATTTTAAACTTATAACTTCTTGGCAAGTATTACCATCTATTTTAACAACTCCATAATTATTGTTTTGTCCTACAACTGCTAACCCATTATATAGTGATCTTTTATTGATGAAATTCTTTGTAAGTGTATATCCTTTTTCAGATAAGAATGATGAATATGTTGCTTCTAATTGTTCTAGTGAATACATTTGTATATCATTACCAACAGCAACTATTCTCATATTAAGTCCTTCGGTTATTGCATCATATGATGCATATAATTTACCATCAGCAAATTTTATAACAGGTCTCTCTAAATTAATTAATTCTTCATCAACTGTAGTTGCTTCTTTATTTGAAGTTACTATTTCATTTGAATTTTTACCATTAGATGATGCAGCTGTTAATTTAATTCTTTCTTCTTTATCTGCTAACTCATCTTCATATTTAGCAGATTTTATATTTTTATGAATTGTATTAGAATCAGATGCGAAAGTAACAAACTCTCCACCATTATCAACATGGCACTTATCTGTACTTTCATCAAGTTCGCTGTAAGCACCTTTGTTATATCTATATCCTAAAATAGAACAAAGAGTTTCAATACAATAATATATTTTTCCATCAGGTGTTACTATTAATATTGGAACATCTCCTTGATCTCCTAGATTAATCGTTTTTCTTTGATATAGAAGTCCATCTTCTGTATTCATATCAGTTGTAGTTGTTTTAAATGTTGTATTACCATATATTATTTTAGTATTTTTATCATCTATTGCTTTAAAAATAAAAAATAATATTAAAATAACAACAAATAAAACTACAGTTGCAATTATTGCCTTCAATAATAATTTTTTCTTTTGATTAGCGTCTTCCATTATGGTATGACCTCCTATTTGATATACCCGTATTTACGGTAAAATTCATCTCTAAAATTAGCTAAATTATCGTTTTCTATTTCTATTCTAACCTTATCCATCAAGTTAGTCAAGAATTTTATGTTGTGAATAGATAGCAATCTAATTCCCAATATCTCGTTTGTTTTTACTAAATGATGTATATACGCTCTAGTATAATTTTGGCAAGCATAGCAATCACATTCAGGATCCAATTTTGTAAAATCTTTTTCATAATTTGAATTTCTAACAACAATTTTACCATTAGAAGTTAATGCTGTTCCATGTCTTGCAATTCTTGTAGGTAAAACACAATCACACATATCTATTCCAGCCATTGCAGCTTCAATTAGATAATCTGGTGTTCCAACTCCCATCAAATATCTTGGTTTATTTTTTGGCATAAGTGGTGTTGTATATTTTAATATTCTAAGGAATTCTTCCTTAGGCTCTCCTACACTTATTCCTCCTATAGCATACCCAGGAAAATCAAGTTCAATTAAATCTTCAGTACTCTTTTTTCTTAAATCTTCGAAAAATCCGCCTTGTATAATTCCAAATAATCCTTGTTTTTCTTCATTTATATTAGCTTCTTTACATCTTTTTGCCCATCTTGTTGTTCTTTCCATTGATTGTTTTGTATATTCATATGTAGATGGATATTGGCAACATTCGTCAAAACACATCATAATATCAGATCCAAGTGAATTCTGAACTTCTACTGCTTTCTCTGGTGAAAGGAACTTTTTACTTCCATCTAAATGTGATTGGAATTCAACACCTTCCTCTGTTATTTTTCTAAGCTTACCTAAACTAAATACTTGAAATCCTCCACTGTCAGTAAGGATAGGTCTATCCCAATTCATAAACTTATGAAGTCCACCTGCTTCTTCAACTAATTTATGCCCAGGCCTTAAAAACAAATGATATGTATTTGATAATATTATTTGTGCATTTACTTCCTTTAATTCTTCTGGTGTCATAGATTTTACTGTAGCCTGAGTTCCAACAGGCATAAACACAGGAGTTTGGATATCTCCATGTGGTGTATGAATCACACCTCTTCTCGCCCCTGTTTGTTTACATTCGTGAAGTAATTCATATGTTATTGCTTGTTTTTCCATTAATATTTTCCTTTCAGTAAATGTTATTTTGTATCCTTATCTATATTTAAAATATGATTTAGCGAATCTTCTAATTTATCTCTTTTCTTTTTCATTAATTCCTGTTCAGCAATTCTATCAGGTGTATTGATATCAACGTCTTCTATTCTTTTACTAAAATCATCTCTACTTAATCTTGCAACCCTATCAGCTTTTTTTCTTGTAGCAAAAGAAACTGGTGATTTATAGTTTATAAAAGGAATTTTCAACTCATCTCTTTGTATATCTATATTTCTCTTTTCTAAAATATCAAAAATAATACCTAATCTTTTTAATGGTTTTCTTTCTGGATTCTCTCCTTTTGTATCTTTAACAGTAAGATAATGTTCATAAACTTTTTCAAAATCAAAAGGTTTATCAGTTAATCTAAATTTTATCTTTTTTATTTGTTTTCTTAATTCTTTGTTTTTTCCAATAAAAACTGATTTTGCACTTTTATATGCATCTTTAGTTTGTCCAAAACCAAGCTTTTCAAAAATCAAATAGCTTTTTCTTACATCTTTTAAAGACTCAATTTCTATGTAACCCAACTTTTCTAAGCTTTCAAATGTTTTTATATTAATTCCATGAGTTGACGTAACAAAAACGGGCTTATACACATTTGATTTACCATCTTTAGAAGGTACTTTTTTTATGTGCTTATCTTGAAATTCTTGTTTAAATCTTTCTAATGCAACTAAAGCTTGCAATCCCATTAATGCGCCTTTTTCAGATGGTGAAAAACCTTTCATCAATGAAACTCCTCTAAAATCAAGTGCATCTTGAGATATAGTCGTTTGTCCTGAAAGATTTTTTCTAGTAACAAATAATAAGTCTTCATCTTTTTTGAAAATAGCTAAATTTGCTGCAGTAGTTAATGCAAGTACAGAAACACCTGTACCAATTGCTGAAGCTACTGGTATAGTAAAGACTACTGTTCCAACAAGTCCAGCAAAAGCAATTGCAATACTTGCACCAATTTTGCCAATTCTATCTACATTTGAAGAAAGTCTTTTTAGATTTCTCTTATTTTCTATTGATAATAATCCATTGTTTTGTTTAATTGGTAAATTATCATTTTCAGGCATTTATTAAAATCTCCTTTTATTTTATAAACATAGCATCTCCAAAGCTGAAAAATCTATATTCTTCTTTAACTGCTTCATTATAAGCTTTTAATATAAATTCTCTGTCAGCAAAGGCTGAAACTAGCATCAATAACGTTGACTGTGGTAAATGAAAATTTGTAATTAATGCATCTAAGCATTTAAATTTGTAACCAGGATAAATAAAAATTTTTGTATCTTCTTCTGTTTCATGTACAAATCCATTTTCATCAGCAATACTTTCCAAAACTCTGCAAGAAGTTGTGCCAACTGCTATAACTCTTTTTCCTCTTTTTTTAGCATTATTTATTTTATCAACATCTTCTTTTTTAATGTAAAAATGTTCTGAATGCATATCATGTTTTTCTACTTCATTTTCTTTTACAGGTCTAAATGTTCCAATTCCAACATGAAGTGTAACATTAGCAATATCTACACCTTTTTTAGCTATTTTATCAAGTAGATCATCTGTAAAATGTAATCCAGCAGTAGGTGCAGCAGCAGAACCTTCAAATTTTGCATAAACAGTCTGATATCTATCTCTATCTTTTAAGCTTTCATGTATATATGGTGGTAATGGCATAAGTCCTATTTTATCTAATATTTCATTAAATATGCCTTCATAATAGAATTTAACTTTTCTAGTTCCTCCAGGCATAACATCTAATATTTCTGCAACTAAAATCCCATCACCAAAAATAACTTTTGTTCCTTTATGTAACTTATTTCCTGGTCTAACTATAGATTCCCAAATGTCCCCTTCTATATTATTTAATAACAAGAATTCAACATTAGCTCCAGTTTCTTTTTTTCCATATAATCTTGCAGGGATAACTTTAGTATTATTACGAACTAAGCAATCTCCTGACTCTAAATAATCTATAATATCTTTAAAAGTTTTGTTTTCAATTGTTTTTGTTTCTCTATCCAAAATCATAAGTCTTGATTCGTCTCGTTTTTCAATAGGTGTTTGAGCAATCAACTCTTCTGGTAATTCGTAATTAAAATCTGATACTTTCAAAATAAACTTCCCTTCTATTATTCTGTAACAACAGTATTATACTCTGTATTAATTTCTTCTTCTTTTGTTTTTGTAAAAGAGTTTTTCATATTACTAAAGAATTGTTTTACTCCTTCAATAATATTTTCCGGATTATTTTCAAAATCAATTTCCGTTGCAATTTCAAAATTACTTTCATGAATTGGTTTTGTAGAATATACGAATTCATCAAGTCCGATTTTTTTATCATCTGAACTAATATTACATTGCATATAATCTTTATACCAATCTTTTAATCCAACTTTACTAACTGATTTATATCCATATTTTTCATTATCATGCAATGCAGGTATATCATAGCCTCTTTCTTTTAGGTTTCTTTCTAAAGAATGTAAGAACTCATGAACAAATACTTCCTCTGGAAAAACATCATTTTTAATATCATATTTATACATTGTAGTTCTACTTAAATCATTAGGCATTCTTATATTTGAAAATCCAATATTTTCATAAGTCATACTTCCTAACCCTATCCAATCTTTAACAGGTATTGAATTTTCTGTATTTCCCATTCTTAGTCCAATAAATATATGATCATATTCATTTTCATTAACATATTTTTCAATTAAAGGTTTAACATCAGTTGGACTAACAAAATAATAATTTTTATCATCATATGAAAAAGATGTTAATGGTTCATTTATTTCAATTATTTCATGATTAATCTTCAATTCTCCATTTGAAAAAATTTCGCAAGTATTAGCAAATCTATTTAAATTATTTTCAAGTAAGTGTTTATCCTCTTGAGTTAATGAATAATTATAAGCATTTCCATCTTTTTCAAATTGAACATTATTTATAAAGAAACAAGCAACATTCCATGTTTTGCTGTCATCCTTTTCCCCTTTCTCAACATGGAAATCTGAAAACCAGACTTTTCCTTTTGAATATCCATCATATCCACCAAGTCTAAAACCGATTTTAGCTTTTTCCATATTTTTGCTGTCAAAATACAAACTTATTTGTGTCCAATCATTTGTACCTTGTAAAGGGATTGTTTGATCATATGAGTCTATTAAACTTATACATGCTCCCGCTGTTTCTATATCAGTACTTTCAACATTTTCTGTTTTCACCATACAAGTAACTTTATATGGTGTATTTTTTTCTACATCTATTTCTTTAAAAAATAAAGCATCATTAAAATCATTACTTTCTATGCAGTAACTATTTCTATTATTATTTTTTACTTTAGAATCTCTATAAAAATATGTTTCTGAATCTTTTTCCTGTGCTTTTATAAAATCATTGAAATAATATTTTTGGTAAATAGATACTATTACACCAATAATTACAACAATTATTACAAGAAAAATTATACTTGATATAACTTTTTTCATATTCTATTCATTATCTCCTTTAATGAATTAACTAAATTATCTATTGTTCCATTATTATGTATTACAAAATCAGCTTTTTTAGCAAAAAATTCATTATTATTTTGAATTTTTAAACGTTGTCTTGCCATTTCTCTATCTATTTTATCTCTTTCGCAAATTCTAGAGATCTTTTCTTCATCTTCAGCAACAACAGCAATAACTTTATCACAGATTTTTTCCATATTAGCTTCATAAAGTAAAGGAACATCAATTGCAATAAAATCATATTTATTTTGCGCTTTAATATTTTGAATTTGTAAAGAAATATCATCTACAACATATTTAAAAGTCAGGCTATTTAATTGTTTTCTTTTATTTGAATTTTTATAAATCAAATTTGCTATTTGTTTTCTGTCTAAATTTCCATCACTTTTTAAAATATCATTTCCAAAAAGTTCAACTATCTTCTTAAAATATTCTGTTTCTGGATTTGTGCTTAAACTTCGTGCAACTTCATCTGCATTAATAATAGATGTATTAAATTCTTTTTCCATTATCTTGCTAAGAGTAGTTTTTCCAGCTCCAGAAGGTCCAGTAATTCCAATTACTTTCATTAACAGGCTCCTTATTCTAAATTTTTTATAGCATTTCTAGCTAATTCATCACACCTGTTGTTATATTCATTGTCACTATGGCCTTTTACTTTAATAAATTCAACTTTATGGATTTTTGTATATTTATAAAGTTCTTCCCATAATTCTTTATTCTTAACAGGTTTCTTATCTGCAGTTTTCCAATCATTTTTCTTCCAATTGTATATCCAACCATTATTAAATGCATTTACAACATATGCACTATCACTATAAATTTTAACTTCACATTCAAATTTAAGTAATTTAATAGCTTCAATTACGGCTGTTATCTCCATTATGTTATTAGTTGTATTTTTTTGTCCACCAGAAATTTCCTTTTTATTGTCTTTATACATCAAAATAGAACCCCAACCACCTGGTCCGGGATTTCCTGAACAAGCACCATCTGTATAAATGATAACAGTTTCCATAATAATCCTTTCATTTTGCAATAATATTTAATCTATGTTATTATATCAATAAAGATTTAAATATACAATAAAGGAAAGATAAAAATTGAGTAATATTTTAACAATAATTTCAGAATATAATCCATTTCATTCAGGTCATCTATACCACATCAAAAAAACACAAGAAATGATATCTGCTGATTATAAAATAGCCATAATCTCAGGAAACTTTGTTCAACGAGGCGAACCAAGTATCCTAAACAAATGGGAAAAAACAAAAGTTATTTTATCTAATGGATTCGATATGGTAATTGAATTGCCTTGTATATATGCTATTTCAAGCGCAGAAAATTTTGCAAATGGTGCAATAAAAATCGCTAATCAGATAAACGCAACTCACCTATCTTTTGGCAGTGAAATTGGAAAAATAGATTCATTAAAAGAAGTTCTATCTCTTATTTCTGAAAATCAAGAAGAATATGATAAAAAAGTTAAAGAAAGACTTGCTGAAGGAAATTCATATCCAAAATCACAAGAACTTGCTATTGAAGAATTATTTAGTGGGGATTATAAATCAATATGTTCTCCAAATAATATTTTAGGATTAGAATATTTAAAAGCTTTAAAAAATACTAACTCTTCAATAACACCAGTTACAATTAAGCGTATAGCAAAATATGTTTCATCAGCTAAAATTAGAACTTTCCTAAGAAAAAATAATATAGAAAAACTTAAAGATTTAAATGTAGTTCCAGAAAGTTCTTACTCAATCTTATCAAATAACATAAATCAAGGTCATTCTGTTTTTTCATTAAAAGAATATGAAAAAGAAATTATTTATACATTAAGAAAAATGAGTTTAGAAGATTTAAAAAATGTTCCAGACATTCCTGACAATCTATTAGGCAAATTTAAAATAGCTAGTGATTCATGTAATTCAATAGAAAAATTAATTCAATCACTAAAAAATAAAAGCATAACTCAAGCAAGAATTCAAAGAATTTTACTATATATTTTGCTAGGAATAACAAAACAAGATATGGAAATGTCAAAGGTAGTTACTCCATATGTAAGAGTTTTAGGAATAACAACAAAAGGCAAAAAACTATTATCAACAATTTCAGAAACAGCACCTAATTTAATTACTTCTGTAAAAACATTTGAAAATACATGCAAAGATAAAAACTTAATTAGAATGCTCGAAATTGATAAATTTGCCACAGACGTATACACTTTGGCATATAAGAAAGATTCCACTTCTCACCTAGACTACACAACAAAACTAATTGAAAAGATTTAATATTATAAAGTTACTAAAATAGATTTCTTATTATTCTTTTCAATTTTGCCTATTCGTTTCACTTACAAGAAATTGTAAATTTTATTTCGTAGCGCCCTCAATCCTGTGAGATTCCCTACTCATAAAATTAACAATTTCTATGCTACGTTCTCACTGCAAACGTCAAAATTAAAAAATAATAATTAAGAAACCTATTTTAAACTCTTATGTAAAATTAAATTTTTTAGATATTACTTTTTGAAACGACGCGCAGTTTTGGAAGTGTTTGGCGAATACGTCTTCCTCGAGAATTGGACATACACGCCCCCAGCCGCCAAAACACGACCAGTAAGGAGTGAAAAAAGTCATATCTAAAAAATAAATGAAAACATAAATGTTTATAAATGTTATAGAAAGGAATTTTATGCAGAAATTAATAGTTGAAAGCAAATTTAATAATAAGAAACTAAGCAATTTTTTGTATGCTCATTTTAATGGTCTTACATCCTCTACTCTTCATAAAGCTTTAAGGAAAAAAGATATTAGAATTAATGATGTACGAATAAATGAAGATATAATTGTTCACGAATTTGACACAGTTACAATATATATTTTAGATGAATTTCTATATAAAAATATTAACCTAGAAAAAGTATATGAAGATGAAAATATATTAGTCATAAATAAGCCCACTGAACTAGAAGTAGTTTCAACTACAAACGAAGAAACTGCAACATCAATACTTCAAAAAGAATACTCATATATAAAACCATGTCATAGGTTAGATAGAAACACAACTGGACTAGTATTATATGCAAAAAATCCAGAAGCACTTGATATTCTTTCAGAAAAATTCAAATCAAAAGAAATAAAAAAGAATTATCTATGTACAGTAATTGGAAGAATGCCTAAAAAAGAAGATTTATTGAAGGCATATTTATTTAAAGATACAAAAAAATCATTAGTATATATTTCAGACGTTCCCAAAAAAGGATATCAAGAAATATTAACTAAATATACTGTGATTTCTGAAGATGCAAAAAATAAAACATCAATACTAGATATAGAATTAATTACCGGAAGAACACATCAAATAAGAGCACATCTAGCTCATATTGGTCATCCAATAGTTGGTGACGGAAAATATGGAATTAATGAAATAAATAAAAAACTAAATTGCAAATATCAACAATTAAAAAATTATAAAATGCAATTTCAATTCTCCACTCCTTCTGGAGATCTAGAATATTTAAATAATAAAATAATTAAAATAAACGCAAGCTTTTAAAATATAATGCTTGCGTTTTATTTATGATTAATTCATTTTAGTTTTTTTCAAATATACTTAGCACTTTGGCAACTGCTCCAATAACATTATTGCATTTATTTTTAGCAAATCCTTTTCCAAGAGCTTTACCTCCAACTGTTAAAGAAGCAACTAGTGCACTCATAAAAAATTGAATATCAAATCCTAATCCTAGTGAAGCCGTTATCTTTAAAGTTAAAATTGCACTAATAGCACCACTAAGCACGCCACAAATATCACCAATAACATCTGCACAAACATTTGAAACTCTAGGTGCAGATCTAATTAATTTCAATGCTGTTTTAGCTCCTCTCACTCTTTTAGAAGCCATTGCATGAAATTGTTCTTCTGTTGCACAAGTAACTGCAACGCCAATAATATCAAATAATACACCAACTAAAATTACAACTATTAAAATTATAATAGCAGGTACTAAAGGCAATGAATTTATTCCTGTCGTAGAAATATATGAAAATAACATTGACAATAAAAAAGTTAGTATAAATACTATGAAAAACCATCTTATAGAATCACCTTTTGCGCTTTTCGCTTTTTTTTCTTGTTTGTCTTTCAATTATCTCCTCAATCCTTTCATAATTATTTTTTTTATTATAACTAACAATAAAAATTTTTTCAAATATTTTATCAAATATAAAAAAGGATTTACTTTTGATAGTACTTTCTCTATCTCAAATAAATCCAATTTATATTCATATTGTATTCAACGAATAAAAGATGGTAGAAATTTAAGTAAATTTTACGGTATAGGTCTAGCAGAATTTCTCTATTTCCTACTAAATATTACTATTTAGCCGTTTCCGTTTAAAGGAAATATTCCTTAAAAGTGTCGGAAAGCTAGATCGCCACTAAAATCCGTACCTTAATCCCTAAATTTCTAAGCTTCTCAGTTAAAGCAAACATTCTAGAAGTTTTCCTTAATGTACATCTCTATTATTAGTCTCTTTTGCAATAATGATTTCATAGTCTCAAATAAAATAATGTGGCCGCATTCTTTTATTTGATAATAACTAATCCCAAGATTACCACTCAAGACGATTTATAGTACCAATTTTATAAGTACTCATAAACTAGACATATATCACGGTAAAATATGATAACGAAAACAGGAATAAGATGTATGCCATTACATTGCATCCTATCTTCTTTACTCCTTATAGACACGCAAAATTGGCATTCTACGCAACATATAAGAAACTTTATCTAAAATAAATCATGTGTGGATTTTTAGCCCCACCCTCATAATAGATAGTACAACTAGAATAATGCACCACCAATTAAAATTATAGCAAAAAATAGCTTTAAAATCAAATCATAATAAAATATCATTTGAATATTTATTAATTGATTATGATTTTAAAGTTATTTATATTTGCTATTTTTATATGTTTATCTCGTTTTTTCTTTATTTATCTTCGTTTTTCTATGCTTTTCGTTTACCGCCTTTTACGCGTTTTTTTGTCTCCTTCTTCTCGTCTAGATTATCTGTTTTTTGTTCCTTTTTTTCTGAATTATTTTTAAGTTTAACATCATATTCTTCTACATAAATTTGAGTTAGTTTTGGATAAAAAGTTTCAAAATCATTAAAATATCTATTAGTCTTTACTTTCTTTTTATCAACTAATTCAAATTCAAACATATCAGCATCAATTAAAACTTTAGATGTTATATCCATACCAGCAGGCAATGTATTATTTGTATTATCATAATAAACAGAATTTGTTAAAAATACAATTGGATATTGTTCTTTAAAATTCAATTTTAACATTTTTACAGATGTCTCATATTTGTTTTCATAAGACATTAATTCTTTTTCGATGTTAATATCAAAAATATTATAATCATTTTGATGTAATTTTTCATTTACCTCAACTACTTTATAAAGTGGTATGTCATAATTTGTTTTAATTTTGTGAGTAGCTTCTTTTAAAGAATTCACAATTGAATTTAGTTTTTCTGTAAAATCAAATACATCTATTTTTTTATTAATTTTTAATATTTGGAATTTATCTTTTTCACTTTCCCTATGAGCTTTATTATTCAAATATTTAACTTGTGTTGAATCCTCTTTCATAGTTCCAAATATGTCAAAATCATTTTTTGATGAATTAGGTAAAGTAGTAAAATACTCTGATTTTAAATTACGTAAAAGTTCTTCAATGACATCTTTATTCATTTCACCATCTCTTATCATATTGATAATTGGTAAAACTCTTGTTGTTGCAATAAAGATATCATCTAATTCGTTTTTAGAAAACTTCGTTCTTTGTAATTTATCATAATATATTCCTAAATCTTCAAAATCATAATCATAATCGAATTTCTTCTTTAAATTTAATGGAACAACATCATTTTCAGATGATCCAGCTTCTAACTCTAATACCTCATCTTTATTTGCAAATCTCCAGAAATCAAATAAACTCTTCTTGTGTTCATCAATTTCTTTTAAGTAAGTTGTAGCATTTTCAATTTTCTTTTCTGTATTTTTAATTTTCAATTCAAGAGCAGCAATATCGTGATTTAAGTCTTTTACATATCTTTCACTCTTTTCATATAGAGATTGAATTGCAACTAAATCATCAATAGCATGAAATTTTTTATCATCAACAAAACCTTGAATTGGTTTAGCTTCATTAGATGTCTCTGTCTTTTCTTCTACATCTGTAACATTTTCTTTCACAAATTTATTGATTTTTTTCTTTGAGAAGAAATATTTAACTTTACCTAGAAATGTTTTTTTGCACTCAAGATATAAAGAAATTTGTTTTTGCTTAATAAAATATTCAGCATCTAACTTTTTGCATTTTTCTTTTAACTCTTTTTTCTTCTTTTCTAGTTTAAAAGATTCTTGATTGAATTTCTTAATTGTCGCTTCAGTTTCAATATATTCCTTCTTTATAAATTCAGGCAAATCTTTGTAAAGTAATTTTTGACCCTTGTAAAAGAATTCGATTTTATTGTTGTTATCTATTTGTGTTTGGAAAACATATCTTCCATCTAATTCAGTTTGTAATATAAATAATGCTTTTGCTAAATTGTAGAAATCCATAGCCTCTTCAGGTGAATTAATTACGATTTTGTACATAGATTTCAAATTGTCATAAATTGGTGTATCTCCAACAATTTGCAATGACAATTTTTCTTTTTCATCATAAACTTCATATGTTAAACACCAATTTTTAGTAAATACCCATAAGTAATTTTCTACATCATTTATTTGTTTGCTTGTAAGAAATTTTTCACTATAATTTACATACGAAATTGGTATAAATATTTTTTCGTCTTTTCCTGATTTTTCTAATTCAATTTTCTTTTTTAGCAAATAGAAAAATTCATCAAAAGTCTGCTCTTTAAGTGAAACAAGCATAAAATATCTATCTGTATCTTGAGAATAGTATACTTGCCATAATTGGCTTCTATGATAATGAACTGTGAAAGGAATTTTTTCCTTCATCTTCTTCTGTTCATTTTCTATTCTCTTAATAGACATACTAGATATTCTTTCAAATGCATTAAGTAAATCACGAGATTTTTCAGTTTCTTCTTCGCTTTTTCTGATATATTCCGCAAGAGGAAGTGCTCTATCATATTTTTCTTTTATTGAATCATCTCTATATGCAGGTGTACAATAAATTTCAATATCTTTGATAGAAACATATTTATATACTTTTAATTCTTTATCATTATTTAATCTTGATGGGTTAAATACTATAGGTTTTACTTGTTGTAAGAAATCTGGTAAATTATCCAAATCTAACCCTATCATATTAAGTTTTTCTTTAATATCTTCTTTTGTGGCCAATTTATAACTTCCTCCTCGCTATAATTTATATCAGTATATCATAACGAAAATTTTTTTCCAATATATTTTACATATTATCCAATTACTTTTTCATCAATTTCTTTTTTAATTTTTTCAATGAAATCATTTAAAGGCATTTGTCCTATATCACCTTGTTTTCTTACTCTTACTCCAACACTGTTTGAAGCAACTTCTTTATCTCCTAAAATCAACATATATGGAGTCTTTTGAAGTTGTGCTTCTCTAATTTTGTATCCAATTTTTTCTTCTCTATCATCAAGTTCAACACGAATACCATTTTTCTTTAATTCTTCTTGAACTTTTAATGCATATTCTTTTTGACTATCAGATATAGGTAAAATTGAAACTTGAACTGGTGAAATCCATAGTGGAAAAGCTCCAGCAAAATGTTCAGTAATTATACCAATAAATCTTTCAAATGATCCAAATAAAGCTCTGTGTACAAGTATAGGTGTTTTCTTTTCTCCATTAGAATCAATATATGAAAGATTAAATCTTAATGGTAACTGGAAGTCAACTTGGACAGTACCCATTTGCCATTCTCTTCCTAAACAGTCTTTCATCTTTATGTCGATCTTTGGACCATAGAAAGCTCCATCACCTTCATTAATTCTATAATTATTTTCACCACAAAGTTCATCTAAAACAGCTTTCAAATTTGCTTCTGCTTTATTCCAAAGTTCTATATCTCCCATATAGTCATCTGGTCTTGTAGATAAAGTTAATTCAAAATCTAATCCAAAAATTCCATATAAATATTTTGCAATTTCTATTATATCTTTAATTTCATTTCCAATTTGATCTTCAGTTATAAAGTTATGAGCATCATCTTGTCTGAACATTCTAACTCTAAACAAACCATTTAATTGTCCTGATTTTTCATTTCTATGAATAACATCAATATCATTAAAACGCATTGGTAAATCTTTATAGCTTCTTAATTTTGAAGCAAATATTTTAATTGCATTTGGACAGTTCATTGGTTTTAAAGCTTGTTCTTTTCCATCTGAATCTGTTAATACAAACATATCTTCTTTATAATGATCCCAGTGTCCAGAAGTTTTCCATAGTTCACTGCTATTTAATTGTGGTCCTGAAAATTCTAAATAACCTCTTTTCTCATGTTCTTGTCTCCAAAAGTCTATTAAAATATTCATCATCTTAAATCCTTTTGGTAACCAATAAGCCATACCTGGTGCTGTTTCATCAAAGAAAAATAAATCTAATTCTTTTCCTAATTTTCTATGATCTCTTTTCTTTGCTTCTTCAAGCATATTTAAATATTCTTCAAGTTCACTAGCTTTAGGGAAAGATATTCCATAAATTCTTTGAAGCATTTTGTTATGTTCGTCACCTCTCCAATAAGCACCTGATGAAGATAATAATTTAACAGCTTTAACACAACCTGTAGATGGTAAATGTGGACCCCTACATAAGTCTGTGAAATCACCTTGTTTATAGAAAGATATAACTTCTCCTTCTGGTAAATCTTTTATTAATTCTACTTTATAAGGCTCTTTTCTTTCTTCCATAAATTTAATAGCCTCATCTCTAGGAAGTTCAAATCTTTCAAGAGCGAAATCCTCTTTAATGATTTTTTTCATTTCTTCTTCAATTTTAGCTAAATCATCTTCCGTAAATGGATTTTCTACATCAAAATCATAATAAAATCCATTTTCAATAGATGGTCCTATTGCTAATTTTGCATTTGGAAATAATCTTTTTACAGCTTGAGCCATAATATGAGATGTCGTATGCCAATACATAGACTCCTCTACTTCTTGCGTTTTTCCTCCGCCGAGTTTAATTTTAAACATAAGTACCTCCCTTATTCAAAAGTTTAACTTTTGAATATTTTATTGGTTTAAATCCATAACTCTAGAGCTTTTTGCTGTTTATTTAAAATAATAACAAACAAAAAACCCTATAAGTCATTTGGACTTATAGGGGTAAGTTTCTTCTTACGGTTCCACCCTAATGTTTAACTCTTTACCGTTTTAACGCAACATCTACGCTTTTCTTTCGAAAAGAAACTCCGGGGTAGTTTTTCGAAAATGTTTATTACGATTAGCTTTCAGCCGGTGACTAATCTTCTCTTTTAACAACCTTTTTTCTACTTTGTCCCTTCATAGTTTACATATATATTTTATATCGACATATCAAAAAAGTCAATCTGTTTTTTTACAGATATTACATTTTAGTTTCATTTTGCTTATCTCCGTTGCTTTCCATATAATTTATTTATATAATTTTTATAATGGATTAATATTGGAAAAAGGAGCGTAATATGGAACAAGCAAAAATGTGTAAACATAATATGAAATTATATCCAACATACTATTCGTTGTCATATGATTATCTATTCTTCTACACAATTAATGTTTTATTTTTAATACAGATAAAACATGTTAGTATAGCAACAATAGTACTTGTAGATTCATTTTATGCACTATTTTCTTTTATATTTCAAATTCCAGCAAATATAATTATTGATAAATTGGGTAGAAAAAAATCTGCAATATTAGGAAATGTTCTAAATAGCGTATATTTATTAATATATATCTTTGGTCAAAATGTACTTCATCTTATAATTGCCGAAATGATTACTGCTTTCGGATTTGCGTTAAAAGATGTTGTATCGCCAAGTATCCTTAATAATTCTATACCTCAAACTACTAAGAAAAGTAAAATATTTTCTAAAATAAATAGTAAAGGATTAGCTCGCTATTATATTTTAAACTCTATTTCATTAATAATTTCCGGATATTTGTATAATGTAAATGGATATATGCCACTTATATTATCATTAGCAGTTGTTTTAATCTCTTTACTTCTATCTATTTGTTTTATTGAACCAGTTCAAAATAACGACGAAAAAGAAGAAACAACATTTAAACAACAACTTTCAGATACAAAAGATGGATTTAAATACATATTTAAATCAGGAAGATTAAAAAGCCTTATATTATATGGAGCAATAATGGCAGGAGTTATTTCTCTACTAGCTAATCTTCAAACTTCAATGACTGAAGACTTAAATATATCTTCAACAATTATTGGTTTAATATTTGCTTTTTTTGAGATAGTCTCAGGTTTATCTGCTAAAATGCAAGAAAAATTTCATAATACATTTAAAAATAAATCTCTAACAATTTTAGGAATATCTATTGGTCTATTTTGTATAACTTCAACTATAGGTATGTTCTTCAATTTGCCTTTAATTGTTACTTTAATTATACTTACCATTTCATTTACTGTTACTAATATTGTTAGAGGACTATATTTTGTATTAATAAATAGATACTTAAGCAATTTCACAAATGAACAAATTGATTCAAAAATATTTACAGCTTACTTATTAGCATGTGGAATCATAAAAGCTATTTTGGGTGTAATAACTTCTTTTGTTTTAGAACTTATTACACCTTATGAAACAATGTTAATAGTTGGTATCTCATCATTAATACTATTTGCTTTAATAGCAATATATATGAAAAGCCGATTAGGTCTAAAAGTACAAGAATATAAAGTTGATGAAATTAAATATGCTAATTTAGAAAGTATAATTTAAGTTTAATTTGAAAATATTTGTACACAATACCATCTTCCACCAAACTGATACGCTCCTATACCAATTCTTTTAAAATCTTTATTTACCATATTGCTATAATGTCCTGGTGAATTTCTCCATGATTCGGCTGCTTTAGCTGCACTTCCATTATATGCAATATTTTCACCTAAAGTATAAGCTTGGCTTTTTATAGCAAATCCATTAAGAACCGTGAAACAACTACTTCCGTCTGGTCTTGTATGTGAAAATTTGTTATAATTAGCCATTTCTATTGCTCTCATACAAGCAGCAGTTGTTAATTCTTCATTTAAAGTTAGATCAGGCACACCTGCTTCTTGTCTGTATTTATTTGTATAACTTAATATTGTATTTATTGCACTTCTATTATTATTTTTTACTTTACCAGCTTCTTCTTTTAATTCTGCAGTTGTAAAAGTTCTTCCTGTTACTGGTGAATTAGATGAATTTGAAGAACTTGAACCACTTTTTTTAGTAGAAGTTTTATTTTGTGCTACAACTTTTTCTTTCACAGTAACAGTAAACGTTTCTTCAGCTATATTGCCACTTTTATCTGTTGCTTTTGCCTTTATAGAATAATCACCAGCTTTCGTATTATCAACAGTACCTTCAATTATTATTTCTATATTTCCATCTACATTGTCAGTTGCAGTTATTCCTTCAGATAAATTTATTGTATCTCCTACTGTTATTTCTTTATTTGAAATTCCTGTTATTATAGGTTTTTCTACATCTTTAACTTCTACTTCGAAATTTTTCTCTGTATTTATTTGTCTTTCACAATTAATAATTCTTTTATAAGTATACATATATTCTAGCTTTGCTGAAATTGTATAAGTTCCTATTTGATCAAACTTATAGGTATCACCATCATGAAGTTCTGTATCATTTACAAAAATATGTATAGTAGTATTTTCTTTAATGTTATCTTTATTAACTAATTTGCTAAATAAATCTTCATATGAAAGTTCAGCACCATAATTTATATTGTCTGTAAATTCTAATAGAGCTTCATTATATTTTTTATTTATTGCCAATACATTGCTATCTATTTTTCTGAACAAATAAATAAATTCACAAACAGTAAAAATAATTAATAGAACTATTATTAAAATTAGTATTATTAATACTTTTTTCTTGCTCTTTTTTTCATTTTTATTTTTTAACTTATCTTCTTTATTCTTCTTCATTTTTGCCCCCTATATTTATAAAATAATTATCAATCTATTTAAAATTAAAGTCAATTATTTTTTATTTATTGTCAAAAAAAGTACTCTGCTTCCGCAGAGTACTTTTTCCGTCTAGTCTCATTTTTCAGTTTTGATATCAATATTTTTTCCATCAGAAATAACTACAACATCTCCATTAATATCTGTCCTATACACTTCAATGTTTTGTCTTGCAAGTTTGTTCATTACAGATGAATGAGGGTGACCATATTTATTATTTTTGCCACAACTTATCAACGCGTATGAGGGATTTACGGCTTTTAGGAAACTATAGAGTGATGATGTATGACTTCCGTGATGTCCAACTTTAAGTACATCTGCAGAAACATCAACATCTGAATCTAATAATTCCTCTTCTACCTCGAATTCAGCATCAGACATAAATAAAATAGAGAAATCTTTAAAACTAAGTTTGGAGATAATTGATTTGTTGTTAACATTATCAGTATGATTATCTTGTAATAAAATATCATACTTTGCATCCCCAACATAAAAGCTTTTTAGATTACCATTTTCATCATATGGTGATAGAATTTTCGGATACCGCAATTTAAATATTCCATTTGTAAGCATTGAAATTTTAAGATCTGTATACCAAAATCTCTCTTGCCATGTCGTAAAATACTCTGGATCCATGCAAATTATGTTCTTCACATTAACAGAATCAACAACATATCGTGCAGAACCAGCATGATCTCTATGGAAATGTGTTATAACCATGTAATCAATTGTTTTTATTCCAGATTTTGCTAGATAATCAAGAATTTTATTTTCAGAAGCAGCTATGCCTGTATCAATAAGCATAGTTTTATCTCCTTGAATAATCAAAATTGACTCTGACTGTCCAACATCTATCATATGAATTTCCACTTTTGAATTATCATGATTTTTATTTGTGAAAGAAGTATTAAATATATTATGATACCATGAGGTAACTAAGAAAATAAGAATTAACGTAACGAAAAGAAAACTTCTCGATTTTTTAGATTTCCGCATACGAAAACCTCCTTCTGTTTTTTTCGTCTACTATATTATATCATAAAAAGATAGACCGCTCAAGCATTTGCGGTCTATCTTTATTTTTTAATAATATTTTTTATCTATCTTCACCAAATATTTTTTTACCAATAGCATTATCTTTTTTTCTATCAGCTAAATAATTTTTGACAACATCTCTAAAAATAGCATCTCTATACATAAAATTTTTTATGGCAAATTCTCTTCTGCTTTCAGGTAAATTTGGAATATTGTCTAAAATTTCTTCTAAATCGTTTTCTTTAAATTTACATACTCTCATAATAGCATCACTTGTTTGTTCTGGATAATTATCTAATAAGAAAATTATCATATCTTCCATTGATGAACCTTTACCTCTTTTTCCATCCTCTGTTGTACAAACCTTAGATTTGAAATCGTCATTAAACTTTTCAATATTTTCAACTGTTAACGGAGATGGTTCATCTTCTGTAAAGCCAAGTATTGTCTCATTATCAAACATTGGATATAATTCATATTTTCCGTCTTTTTTACCAACTCTTAAAAGCCAATTAGTATCTCCTCTATCGTAATTTCCAAACTTCAAATCAAAAATAGTCATATCAATAAAATCTTGAACAAATTCTTTAAACTCTTTATCAGGTCTATTATTGTCATCAAAGAAATATTTTTTACAAGCATCAAATATTATATCAATACTTGCCGGAAAAATGTTTTTTCCGTATTTCTCTCTGTACCAAGTAAGAGCCCAATATGGATTTAATAAATTATCATCACTTGAAGTATCAAAATAACTAATAACACCTGTTGAATTATTCCAAAGGCCACCTACTCCATTAAAAAGTTCTGCTCGGCAACATTTAATTCCAACTTTTTTAGCTATTTCATATGCAACTTTTTCTCCAAAATGAATATATGGTTCGAATACACATCTTTTAAAAACGAATTTTGCTTCATCATCTTTTGAATACACAAAATTTTTATCTTGGTCTAATTCTTTCAAATTGTATTCAAATCTATTTTTAGGATATTCACTTACCATTCTATATTTACTTAAATCAATTTTAGATATTTCTTTATACATTTTATTGTTCCTATAAAAATTACATATATTGGATATTTTACTACTTTTTTCTTGATTTATCAATATTTTCAGCAATATAAGCCTTATTGTATCAAAATTATATATGGATAAAAAAATAAGGTAGTGAAAAATCACTACCTTACTTTTTATTTTAATATCCTGGTTTTTCTAATAGTTTAAACATATTTTTCTTATATTCTTCAACTCCAGGTTGATTAAATGGATTTACTTCTAAAATCATACCTGACATTGCACATGCTTTTTCAAAGAAATAAATTAATTGTCCAAGATTTTCTTCATCTAATTTGTCTAAAGTAATCATCATATTTGGAACATTTCCAGTAACATGGGCTTGAACAGTTCCTTCCATTGCCTTTTTATTAATATAATCTAAGCTCTTTCCAGCTAGATAATTCAATCCGTCAAGATTCTCACTATCAGCTTTTACATCAATATCATTTTTAGGTTCATTTACACATAAAACAGTTTCAAAAAGATGTCTTTCACCATCTTGTATATATTGTCCCATTGAATGTAAGTCTGTTGTAAAATCAACTCCTGCTGGGAAAATTCCTTTTCCATCTTTTCCTTCACTTTCACCATATAGTTGTTTCCACCATTCTGTAAAATAATGTAATTGAGGTTCATAATTTGCAAGAATTTCAATTTTCTTTCCAGAAGAATGTAACAAGTTCCTTACTATAGCATATTTATAGCAGTCATTAAATTTAATACTAGGTTCTAGATATTTTTCTCTTGCATCATTAGCACCTTGCATTAACTTATCAATATCGATTCCTGCTGTTGCTATAGGTAATAATCCTACTGCAGTTAAAACAGAAAATCTTCCACCAATGTTATCAGGAATAACAAATGTTTCATATTTTTCTGAATTAGCTAAAGTCTTTAAAGCTCCTCTAGCTTTATCTGTTGTAACATAAATTCTCTTTCTTGCTTCTTCTAATCCATATTTTTGTTCTATTGCTTCTTTTAAGATTCTAAAAGCAATAGCAGGTTCTGTTGTTGTTCCTGATTTAGAAATTACATTTATTGAAATATCTTTTTCACCTATTAAATTCATTAAATCATTTAAATAATTGGGGCTAAGATTGTTTCCTGCATAAATAATCATTGGAGAATTTCTTTTCTTATCAGGTAACATATTATAAAAGCAATCTGTCAATGATTCTATAACTGCCCTTGCTCCTAAATATGATCCACCAATTCCTATAACAATTAAAACATCAGAATCAGAGCGAATCTTTTTAGCAGCCTTTTTTATTCTTTCAAACTCATTTTTATCATAATTTTCAGGAAGATTAATCCATCCTAAAAATTGTTTTTCATCATCTGGGTTTTCATGTAGCAATAAATGATTTTTTTGAACAACTTCTTCATAATCACTTAGCATTCTTTCATTTATACTTGAATTTTCAAAATCAAACTTAATCATAGAATTCCTCCTTTATACCCTTTATTATATTTATAATAAAATTTTTATTCAAGTTCTTTATAATAAATTGTTACTTAAACAAAAAAATAGTCGCACAAACAAATTGCTCTGTTTTGTACGACTATCCATTTTGAATCACGGAACAAGTATCTGTTTCAGCATTACTCTTATAACAGCCCTTGCAAACAACTGTGCCAAAAACGTGTTTCTCATTCGGTCATAAGCTCTTGGAAAAAGTCTGCCTGTACATTTGTTTACATTTGTGATGAACTTGAGGTTTGGGTTTTCCGAATCCAGTATCGGCATTTCTTTTGCTAGATTCTCATCCCTAAAAATTCCATACACGTGTGCCACAAAAGGTACATACATTGCTACCCCATAGTATTTACTCATGTTGTTTTCCTCTCTAAGCATATAATTGATAATAGGAGGAAGATTCTTAAGAGTTTGATACTCCAGAGCATTTTTGGGCAGGACCCATTCTTTTCCTTCTGCAAACATCTGAAAACCGCTGTCACCTGAAAAATCACTAGATGAAAAGTAAACCGAAATCACCATCTCATTCATTTCATACATCGAACATTCAAGGCAGTAAATGCCCAACGCCAAATAGTCACACAAATCTCCCCGTCCAGAGAGGATGAGATCTGCTTTATTCTTGTTGTGCACTCGCCTGAGTTCAAAGAAATGAGGTGAAATATCCCTTAACACCCGGTAATCCTTCGTCGTTTTAGGATTTTCCATTGAAAATCCCTCCTTTCAATAATTGTATCCAACATTATACTATGTTTTTTCTTAAAATTCAATATTTTGCTTTTATATCAGTGTTTTTCGAGCTTAAACATTACTTATAACTTCAGCTAAATATTTCATACTAATTAAACATTCTTCTAATGTATTTCCTGTAGCGCCAACTTCTATAATACATGCTCCCTTAGAAACATGCTGATTATATCTATATTTTCTTAATATTATTGGTTTAAACAATCCTGGATACATCTCATTTGCCTTTTGCTGTATTTTTATTGCAATTTTCAGATTATCATTCCAATTAGGATGATTTAATCCACCACCATCAGTTCCCATAACAAACATTATTTGAGCTGCTTTTTCATCGCCAATCATCACACTTGGAGCATATGTACTATCACCTAAAGCATCTCTATGTAAATCGATAACCAAATCACTTTTTACGTTTTCAAGAATAGAATTTGCTGTTACTAATGCTCTGTCATATGAACCATTATATTCTGGATAATCGTGAAATGTGGCATCATGAATCACATTAATGTTTTTACTATTCAACCTATTTTTTAATTCTTCTCCAACTCTAACTACACTATGTTCAGTATCTAATGTTCTAAAATTGCCATTAGCTAAATATTGATTAGCTTCAGTTGGTGTATAACTTTCACTAGTATGCGTGTGATATATGACAATATTCGTTTTATCAAAATCAATATCTGGTGTAAGCATTTCTTCTGTTAATTGGAAAGTCGTTTCATTTTTTATTTGTACACTATTATAAGTTGTATTATATACATCATCTTTATTATGTTCAGCAACAACCTCTGTTTTCGGATTTTCAGGAATATCGTTAGTTTCAATATTATCTTCCTTATTATTTTCATCACTGCTAAATATAGAATCTGATATAAGAGAATTTTTTATAAAGTCAAGTTCCTTAGAAATTACATTTTCTTTTTCTTTTTTTATTACTGGTTCATCAAGATTTTCATTTAAAATTTCAATAAAAGTTTTATCTTCTAATGAATTTAATCTATTTTCTAATAAATTTTTCCAGTCTAGATTTTTCATTCCATTAAAAAATCTAGCAAGAAGTACAATACCCAATATAAGTATTATAACTTTTACTAGATTTTTTGTTATATCTCCAATTCTAAATACTCTTATCATATTTCACTAAAACCTCATAATAAATAATATATGAATAATATAGTGAAATATAACTTAAGCTATAAGTTCTTTACTATTTCATCAGCAGTTAATTCAACTTCAATTTCATTTCCTGTTTCCATGTTTTTCATTTTAGCTCTGTTGTTATCAACCTCATCATCACCGATTGTAATAACAAATTTTGCTTTTTGTTTATCAGCATATTTAAATTGAGCCTTTAAACTTCTCTTGCAAATATCTTTTTCAACAAATACATCTCTTTTTCTTAGTTCATCAACTAATTTAGTTGCAAATATATTTGCTCTATCGCCTATGTTTGCTATGTATATATCAACTGTTTTGTCTTTTACTGAATTAGAATTATACTTATCAAATATTTCTAACAAACGTTCTACTCCCATTGCAAATCCAACAGCAGGTGTATCTTGTCCTCCTATTTCCTTAACTAGTCCATCATATCTTCCTCCACCTAGAACTGTTAGTCCATCATCTTCAGAAATAAATTCAAAAACTGTTTTAGTATAATAATCTAATCCTCTTACAATGTTTGGATCTATTTCATAATCAATATTAAGCTCTTTTAAAAGACTTTTTACATTTTCAAAGTGTTCTTTACATTCATCACATAAATAATCTAATATTTGTGGAGCACCTTGGTTCATCTGTTTGCATTTTTCTTCTTTGCAATCTAATATTCTCATTGGATTTTTTTCAAATCTTGTTTTACAAGTATCACAATATTTATCAAGATTTGGTCTAATAAAATTTCTTAATGCTTCTTGATATTCGGCTCTACATTTAGGACATCCAATACTATTAATATTTAATTTAATATTAGAAATATTTAAAGCTTTAAATATTTGCATTCCTAAATTAATTACTTCAACATCAGCTAAATAACTTTGTGTTCCTATAACTTCTGTTCCAATTTGTCTAAATTCTCTTAATCTTCCTTTTTGTACATTTTCATATCTGTACATTGCCATTTCATACCATAATTTAAGTGGAGTAGATAAACTTGCCATTCCATTTTCTATATAACTTCTAACAACTCCAGCAGTTCCTTCAGGTCTTAATGTGATACTTCTTCCTCCTTTGTCATCAAAAGTATACATTTCTTTTTGAACAACATCTGTAGTTTCACCAACTCCTCTTGAAAAAAGTTCTGTATTTTCAAAAACAGGAATTCTTATTTCTTTCATTCCAGCATTTTCAAAAACTTTTTTTACTTTATCTTCAATATATTGCCATTTATAAATTTCAGATGGCAATATGTCTCTAGTTCCTTTTGGTTTCTGTATCATAATAATTTCTCCTTAAAAATCTTTTTTTCTTAGTTCTAAATATATCGGTTTCTCATCTTCTACTCTAGTAGCTCTACCATGTCCAGGATAAATAAAAGTATCTCCAGGTAAAACTAGAATTTTATTTGTAATTGAATCCATAATATCTTCCATGCTTCCTGTTGGTAAGTCAGTTCTACCCCAAGTTCCAGAAAAAATTGTATCACCAGTGAAAATCATTTTTTCTTCTTCACAATATAAGCATAATCCTCCTTTAGTATGACCTGGTGTTGCTATAACTTTAAACTCTAATTTTCCAAGGTGAATTAAATCTCCATCGTCAAGTCTTGAA
The DNA here is from genome assembly GCA_947625895.1 of uncultured Clostridia bacterium. Taxonomy (GTDB): domain Bacteria; phylum Bacillota; class Clostridia; order TANB77; family CAG-508; genus UMGS1994. Next base: position 42,584 of record CANQPZ010000006.1, read on the forward strand.
TCCGCTTCTAATTCAGGATTAGGTGTCTCAGCATAATATGTTAAACTTTTTGATTCATCATATAATCCAGAACTATCTTCTCTACTTACAAGAATTTTACCACCTTTAGCTTCCTTTATTTCTCCAATTGCTCCTATATGATCAGCATGGCAGTGAGTAATAAAAATATATTTTAACTTTGCTTCTAATATATCAAGCATTTCTATAATTTTTTCTGGTTCAGATCCTGGATCTATAACCATTGTTTCTTTTGTCTCTTCATCTTCTACAATATAACAATTAGTAATCAAATTTAAATGTTCTACTTTAACTTTTAATTTCTTTAATATCATTTGTATACCTCTTATTTATTTCTCTTTACCTCATAAACACTTTCAATACGTTTTAATGTATTAATAACTTTATTTAGTTCATCTAAATTTTCAAGTTCAAGAGTTACTTCAATAATTGCAATTCTTTCCTTTGTTGTTTTTGTATTAACACCTAAGATATTAAACTTAGCTGAAGTAACTTCTTTAATAACATCTGAAAGTAATCCTTGTCTATCATTAGCATATACTGTTATTTCAACACTATAATGAGATTTTGCTTCATTAGCCCAATAAACATCAATTATTCTATTGTCTTCAGATATTAATTCTTTTACATTAACACAATCTGTTCTATGAACAGAAACTCCTCTTCCTTTTGTAATATATCCAATAATCTGATCACCTGGAAGTGGATTACAACATTTTGAAAGTTTTACTAGACAATTATCTATTCCTTCCACCACAACACCAGTTTTAGATGGTTTTGTAATAGTTTTCTTGTTAGCAAGTTCAGAAATAGTTTTTTCTAAGTCTTCTTCCTTATGTTCTTTTTTATACTCTTCAAGTAATCTTGCTAAAATCTTAGCTGCTGAAATTGCACCAAATCCAATACTTGCATACATATCGTCAACACTATTATATTTATATCTATCTAGTGCAATTTGAACCCACTCTGGTTTAAATAAATCACTATGCTTCATTCCAATTTTCTTTATGTCTTTTTCTAGTATTTCTTTACCTTTTTCTATATTTTCCGCACGTTGTGCTTTTTTAAACCATTGTTGAATTCTAGTCTTTGCACCACTACTTTTTACAAATTTAAGCCAATCTCTACTTGGACCTTTTGCTGAATCAGATGTAATGATTTCAACAATATCACCATTATTTAATTTAGTTATAATTGGCATCATCTTACTGTTTATCTTGGCACCAATCATTTTGTGTCCAACTTGTTCGTGAATTGCATAAGCTAAATCTATAGGAGTACTTCCTCTTGGCAAAACTTTAATATCTCCCTTAGGAGTAAACACATGCACTTCATCTTCAAATAATTCTTTCTTTAATGTGTTCATGAATTCATCAGGATTTTCTGTGTCTTTTTGCCATTCAAGAGTTTCACGAAGCCATGCTAATTTATCTTCTTTAACAATAACTGCTTTCTTCTTTCCTTTATTGCTTTGTTCCTTATAAGCCCAATGGGCAGCAATACCAAATTCAGCAGTTCTATGCATTTCCCATGTTCTAATCTGAACTTCAAATGGAGTACCTTTTGGTCCAATAAGAGTAGTATGTATAGATTGATACATGTTCTTTTTAGGAACAGAAATATAATCTTTAAATCTACCTGGCATAGGTGTATATAAATCATGTACTATTCCTAATGCAGCATAACAATCACGTACATTATTAACTAAAATTCTTAATGCAAATAAGTCATAAATTTGGTCTAAAGTAGAATTATCTCTTTGCATTTTTCTATATATACTATAAATATGTTTTGCTCTACCTGTAACTTCAGCATTAATTCTTGCATTTTTAAGTTGCTTTCTGATTTCTTCCATTATCATATCAATAAAAGCAAGTCTCTCATCTCTTTTTTTATCAAGCCCTTTTACTATTTCATGGAATTCATCTGGATATAAATATTTAAATGCTAAATCTTCAAGCTCCCATTTTAATGAATAAATACCTAAACGATTAGCAAGTGGAGCATATAAATCCATAGTTTCTTTACTATTAGCTATTTGTCTATCTCTACTTAAATATTTTAATGTTCTCATATTATGAAGTCTATCAGCAAGTTTTATTAAAATAACTCTGATATCTTTTCCCATTGCTAAGAACATTTTTCTATAATTTTCAACCTGTTGCTCTTCTTTAGTCGTATATTGCAATTTTCCAAGTTTTGTAACACCACTTACCATCTCCGCAACGGATTCGCCAAACTCTTTTACTAGGTCTTCATTTGTTGTGTCAGTATCTTCAACAACATCATGTAATAAAGCAGCACAAAGAGTGTCAGTATCTAATTCAAGACCAGCCAAGATATATGCAACTTGAACAGGATGAATTATATATGGTTCACCTGACATTCTTTTTTGATCTCCGATGCTTAGCTTTAGCATAGTTATATGCTTTCATAACTTTTCGGCTATCAATATGACGATTTTTCTCTTTTGCGAGTTTTATTACGTCTTCTATTCCTTTAGCTACTGTATCTTCTTTCAAAATTTATCCTCCTAGTATGATTTCATTATATCTTTTAAATTAATTTGAACTGAGTTTACACCATTAAATGAATTAATTTCAAGAATTCCTACTACATCTATTTTATCACCAATTAGGTATTCTTTTGATAAATGTCCCATATTAAACCCAATTGCTGAAAGTAAAACATTTCCATCTTTTAGTGTCATTTTTAAATGCTTACCATCTGATAAAGCTCTTATAGAATCAATTTTTAGATTTTTATATTCAAAAATTGGTCTTCTGTTTCCCTCTCCAAAAGGTTCTAATAAATCAATTTCATTAACCATATCACAATTAATGTCTTTTGAGTCAAGCATTTTATCTATTTCAATAATTGGAACTATTTCTTCTATATTTTTGCTTTTTGCGTATTCTTCAAATTTTTCTTTAAATTCTTTTATTTTATTTTTCTTAATTCCTAAACCAACAGCCATTTCATGGCCGCCATATTTTTCTAAGTTATCTGAAAGCATAGAAAGTGCTTCATGTAAATCAAATCCTGGTATACTTCTTCCAGAACCTTTACCTTCATCTCCATCTAAACATATTAGAATTGAAGGTTTGAAATACATTTCTGTAATCTTTGATGAAACAATTCCAATAACACCATGATGCCATTTATCAGAAGCAAGTACTATTGTATTATTGTTTTCATCTTCTTTTTGCAACATTGAAATAGCCTCATCAAAAATTTCTTTTTCGATTTCTTGCCTATTTCGGTTATACTCATTTAATTTTGCAGTTATATTATTTGCTTCAACAATATTGTTTGTTAAAAACAATTCTAAAGCTTCTTTTTCATGTCCCATTCGTCCACAAGCATTTATTCTTGGAGCTATACCAAAAGATATTGTATTTGAATTTACTTTTTTAAAGCCAGATGCATTAAGTAGCGCTCTTAATCCCGGATTTTTTGTAACTTCAACAAGTTTCAATCCAAGTTTTGCTATAACTCTATTTTCATCCACAAGTGGTACAATATCAGAAATTGTACCTAAGCAAACTATATCTAAATATTTAAGATATTCGTTCTCAGGCATATTAAGTTTAATTCCAATAGCTTGTGTTAATTTAAATACTACACCACATCCAGCTAAACTTTTGAATGGATATTCATTATCTTTTCTTTTCAAATCTACAACTGCAATAGCATTTGGAAGTGTGTCCATTGGTTCATGATGATCTGTTACAATCGTTTCCATTCCTAAACTATTAGCATACTCAATTTCTTCAATAGCTGATATTCCACAATCTACTGTTATAATTAATGTATAGTTTTCTGCTTTTATTTTATCTATAGCTTCTTTATTTAGTCCATAACCTTCATTCAATCTATTAGGAATATAGTATCCAGTTTCTAGTCCACAATCCGCTAAAAATTTCTTTAAAACTGTTATACTTGTAATTCCATCAACATCATAATCTCCATAAATCATAACTTTTTCTTTTGTTTCTATGGCTTTGATTATTCTTTCTACAGCCTTTTCCATGTCAGGCATTTTGTACGGATCATGAAAATTATTTCTATTAGGCTCTAGAAATATTTTTATTTCCTCATCATTAACAATTCCTCTATTAACTAATACAGTTGCTAATAATTCAGAAACTTTAAATTTTTCAGATATATATTTTACTTTATTTTCGTCACTATTTTGAATTTCCCATTTTTTTCGCATTATCTTCTCCCATTATAATAAACAATTCTCAATTATTATATATCATTATTAGTTATTTTTAAATAGTTTTTTATATTAAAAAGAAAAAGCGCCAATATAATTATTTGGCGCTACAAAATTATTCTTTATCTTTTTTATCATCCATTTTTTTTGCTTCATTAATTATTGCATTTAAAATTTCAGAAATCATATCATGCTCTTCAGATGTTAATTTCGTATTGACCCTAAGCTTATTCTCTTCTTCCTCAACATATGAACCAGCATGCATAATTAAGCTTCCATCATTAGAATCTTCTTCATATTCTGTATAAATCACATAGCTTTTTCCTGTAAGTTCAGAATCAAATGAACAAAAAACTTCGTACTTTCCTTCATTATTTTCATCATCAACAATACTAATAATTCTTTTCATAATTATCTATCCCTTCCATCATCTTTATTATTATATACCGCTGCTGTTGTATTATCTTTTCCTCCTCTAATTGTACTATTGTATATTTTCTTTGCCTGTTCACCAGAAATTGGTAATTCACTTACTTCGGAAAGAGCAGTATTTACAATTTCTTTAGCTAATCTATGTGGATTAGTATATTTTGTTATTGCTTTTATTGAGTCATCAGATAAACAATCTGTTACACCATCACTAAATAACATTAATGTTCTATAATTACTATTTGGCACCAATGTATATTGTGGAGAAAGAGTATCAGTTTCCATTCCTAACGCTGCTGTAATAACATTAGAATCTTTTCTGAATCTTAATAGATCTTTTTCAAAGGCCTTTTCTCTATCAAAATCTTTTTGAGATTTATTCCAAGGTTTCTGTTTAGATTCCCAAATTGCTTTCCATGTCTTAAATGATTTATTATCATCATCTGTAAGTTGATATAATTCGCCATCTCTTCCAAGCATATATGCTCTTGAATCTCCGATAGATGATATTAATGTATTTTTTTCTCCTACTATTGCTCCAACAAAAGTAGAACCTCCTGAATAATATTTAGTTCTAATAGTTTTATTAACTTTTCTTAATTGTTCTGTCCAAGCTCTTTTTAATTCTTCTTCTCTTCCACTAGCTAAATATGAAGCAGGTAAACTATTAAACCAATTTACCATAGCTTTAACCGTTTCATTGCTAGCTTGATCTCCAAATTCGTGTCCACCTACTCCATCTGCAACAACAAGCATTTTATATTTTGGTGAAGATGGATGATACATTATAAGTACAGAATCTTCCTGATTATTTCTCGAATTTCCTATATCTGTATAAGCCATAAGCTCATCATTTAAATTGTATTCTCTAGCTGGTCTATATTTTGAATTAGGATTTTTCTTTACATCATTTTGTATTGAAATTTGTCTTCCACTCAAGATTTCTTCTACGCAATAATTTACTGCCACTGGATTTGCAGTAAGATTTTTAATACCATATCTTGGATTTACTGTTCCTTCAACTCTTCTAGCTAGTTCTTCTTGCTTTTGATCTCTTTCAAGAACTTCTGCTTCTGTATATAAACTTGCTGCAACATCTAAAATATCTTCTGAATTACAACCGAGTACACTCTCTTTTGCACCCATCATTGCATATGCAATCTCCATTTGAATTTCATAATCAGACATACCTCTAGATCTGTTTCTAAGTATTGCATCAATAACTTTACTTTCAGTTTGACTTTGTGGTCTTATATTATTAGCATTTTTGGTTATAAAATTTGCTAAATAAACAGCAACTTCTTGTCTTGTTAAATTATTCATTACATTTATTCTTGCTGAATTTGCACGAGTAAATGAGATTGCATTGTTAAATCTAACAAAATTTCTTAAAGCATCAGTTGCTTGTCTAACTCCATCTCCTTGACGTCCTTCATATGACATATTTTTAGAACGGTCTCTATAAGTATAATAAGTAGTATATAAAGAATCATTTAAAATTTTTACATTCATATTACTTAACCTTTCTCTTAAATACTATAAAAATTATAACATATATATTTTTATAATTACAATTATTTTTCTCTAAAAACATCACTATATTACATTTTTCTACATATTTTATATTATAAAACTAAAGGAGGAATTTTAATGTTTAGAAATTGTGGTTGTAGTTGTAATTATTATCAAAGCAATAACGATAACAATGATAATAATAACTCATGCAATAATATGTATGAAACTTCATGCAATATAGATTCAAATTACAATGACACAGATGGAAATTCTTGTTCTTGTGGTTTTGATGATTCTTCAGTTTTCCCTAACAATTGGATGTATGGTCATTCATATGTACCTCACCAAAAAATGAATAAAGTATATACCCCAGAAATAGGTCTAAAAATGGGAACAATTTTCCCTGAATTAGTAATGCCATATTGTCCTAATCAATCAATGGAAACTAATGAATATTTAAAAAGATCAAACACTATTGGGGAGGGATGTAACTCATGATGGAAGAAAATTGCAAAAATAAAACAAGAAGTGAATTATTGGATGAAATTCGTGCAACTAATTTTACTTTAATAGAATTAGGTTTGTATCTAGATATAAATCCTGATGATAAAAGAGCTCTATGCTTATGCAATGAATGTGCAAAAAAATTAAGAACTCTTACTGATAACTATCAAAAAGTTTATGGTCCTCTTACAATAGAATTTCCATGCAACAAATGGCGTTGGTTAGAAGAACCTTGGCCTTGGGAAAAAGGAGGTAGTTTTTAATGTGGTTATATCAAAAAAAGTTAGAATATCCTGTTAGAATAAAAAATCCTAACCCTAGGTTGGCTAAATTTATAGTTTCTCAATATGGAGGGCCTGATGGAGAGCTTGCAGCATCTTTGAGATATTTGTCACAAAGATTTGGCATGCCAGATCAAAAATCAAAAGCTATATTAAATGATATTGGAACTGAAGAGTTAGCTCACTTAGAAATGGTTGGAAGCATAGTCCATCAATTAACTGATGGAGTAAGTGTGGAAGAGATTGAAAAAGCTGGATTAGGTGCATATTATACAGATCATGGTGTTGATGTTTACCCTTCTTCTGCTGCAGGTGTTCCATTCACAGCAGCATATATTGCATGTAAAGGCGATGCAGTTGCTAATTTGCAAGAAGACTTAGCAGCAGAACAAAAAGCAAGAGCAACTTATGAAAAATTAATTGATCTTTGTGCAGATGATCCAGATGTTATTGATCCACTTAGATTTTTAAGAGAACGTGAAATTGTTCATTTCCAAAGATTTGGAGAAGCATTAAATGGAGTTCAAGAAAAATTAGCTGAAAAGAAATTTTATATGAATAATTATAGTAACAATAATGATTGTGATTGTTCTAACTAAATAATAAAAAAGGTGAAAGATTTAATCTTTCATCTTTTCTATTATTTAGTATATTCGCGAAGTAATTCGTCAAAGTTTTTTCCAGTTAAATTTCCGAAATCTTCTTTAAATCTTTTATATTCATCATTCCATGATGAATATAACGGATCGTTCGAATGATCCGTCAAATCGTAATTTTCTTTCAAATATTTTGAAAAATATAATGTATATTTTGTTGCTCCATATACATTTAAGTGTTGATCATCACAAAAATCTTTTTCCCAGTCAAGTTCAAATTCTTCAATATTGTTAAAATTCATAACCTTTAGTCCATTTTCGTTTATTATTGATATA
>CANQPZ010000007.1 GCA_947625895.1 uncultured Clostridia bacterium
AAAGCTCCAGCTCCTAATCTTATATCTAGGTCAAAATCAAAACCTGTTCCCCATATATTTTTTCCTAATATTCCATATTCTCTAGCTTGATCGATAGCTATTTGGAATCTATGTACTGCAATTGGATATTCTGCTCTAACATAGATATATCCTTGATTTGCTCCTATTGTATATGCAGCTATTGCCATTGCTTCAACAACTGAATGAGGATCTCCTTCAAGTATACTTCTATCCATGAATGCTCCAGGGTCTCCTTCGTCTGCATTACAAACTACATATTTTTGATCTCCTTGAGCTTCTTTTGTAAATAACCATTTCTTGCCTGTTGGGAATCCAGCTCCTCCACGGCCTCTTAATCCTGAATCTGTTATTACTTTTACGACTTCGTCTGGTGTCATTTCTGTAAGTACTTTTTCTAGTGCTTTATATCCATCAAAAGCTATATATTCATCTATTTGTTCTGGATCTATTACACCACAATTTTTAAGTGCAATTCTTTTTTGTTTTTTATAGAAAGATAATTCATCTAATTTTTGAACTTTTTTACCATCAATGTCTTTGCAAAGTAATCTTTCTACTGGTTTTCCATTTATTATGTGGCTCTCAATGATTTCTTCGCAATCATCAGGTGTTACCATTGCATAAAAAGTATCTTCTGGTCTAATTATTACAACTGGTCCCTTGGCACATAATCCAAAACATCCAGTTTGAATAACTCTAACGTTTTCTATTTTCTTTTCTTCAATTATTTGTCTGAATTTTTTTAATATTTCTGGTGATTTTGATGAAGTACATCCAGTACCATGACATATTAAAATGTGTTTTTCTCTAGCTTGTGATTTTTGATTTATGCGTAGATCTAATTCTTTTCTTTTATTTGTTCTAATTTCATTAATTTCTTGTAGAGTTTTCATATTTTTCCCCCTATCTTATTATTCTTCATTTTCTAATTTATCTAGCATTTCATCTAGCATTTTTACTGTAGCTTTACCGTGTACTTCATTATTTACTGTAAATACTGGTGCTAAACCGCATGCTCCAACACATCTTGTAGCTTCAATTGAAAATTTACCGTCTGGAGTTGTTTCTCCTTCTTCAAGTTTAAGTCTTTCTTTCAATCTATCTAGAATTTTTTGTGATCCTTTTACATAGCATGCTGTACCTAAACATACTGCTATATGATATTTTCCTTTTGGTTTTAGAGTAAATCTTGAGTAAAATGTTATTACTCCATAAACTTCTGCCATTGGTATATTTAAATATTCTGATATTTCTTGTTGTGCCTTCATTGGTATGTAACCTGCTTTTACTTGAACATCATTTAAAATTTTAATCAAGTTACTTTTATCTCTGTCGTATTTTTCTAATATTTCTTTGTATGTTCCTTCGCAGTTGCATTTAACTTCTCCCATATTTTTACCTCCTAAATAGATTTCGTATTTATTATACTAATTGTTATTGACAAATAAAAGTGATAATTTTTCCATTAAATTATATTGTTAAAATTATCAAATATTATAATAGTTTTCCAAAAAATAAGTTAGTTCGATTTTTCAAACTAACTTATACTTAGCATCCTATTTTATTTTCATTAAGCTTCTGGTTCTACTAAACCGAAATTTTTACCATCTTTTAATCTATATATTACATTAACTTTATTTGTATCTATGTCTACGAATGTTAAAAATGTTGCATTTGATTTTCCTTCTAATTCCAATCTAGCATCTTCTACAGACATAGGTTTTATTTCGTAATATGTTGTCTTTATTACTTCTCCTTCTGTTTCAGAAGCTTTTTCTACTGACATTTCTTTAATTCTTAAAGATTCGTCTTTATTTAATCTTTCTTTTTTTGTTTTAGCTTTTCTTACTTGTCTTTCTAAGATATCTATATCTTCATCTATTGAAGCATATAAATCTTTATTTTCTGTAACAGCTCTGTAAGAATCACCTTTATATGAAGCACTTATTTCTGCAATTTGTAGTTCTCTTTCAAGTCTAATCATAACTTGAACATCAAGTTCATCTGTTGTAAAGTATTTTTCTAATCTTGAAAGTTTCTTCTCAATGTAATCCTTAATTGCATCTGTTGCCTTTAAATCTTTTCCTGTAATTTTTATATTCATATATAATTTCATCCTTTCTTTTCCTGTTTTGTGGCTTCATTATATATGTATTATGGTTAAAAGTCAACAATTAATTTTTATTATAAAATCAAAGTTTTCAGGGAAATTTTGATTAACAAAAAAGGCCTTAAATAATAGAATTTATTCAAGGCCTTTATAGTTTTTCTACCTTATATTCTTTTTCTAGTTTTTCATTAAAATATATTCTTGAAACAAGTTCAAATTCTTTTAATGCTTGATCGCTTATTGTAAATGAAAATATTTTTTTAGCATCTGCCATTTGACTATATATTATTGCATACTTGCTTCCCTCTGATAATTTAATTGAACTTTTGTCTTGCTTGCTACAATTTGGGCATTTGAATCCATCATCTTTAATGCTAAATTCAGTTAAGTTATCTTTTTCTCCACAAGATACACATTCGTTTATATTTGGCGCATATCCTAAAATTTTTAATAATCTCATTTTAAATACTGATATTATAAAATCTAAATTTTTGTCGCTTTCTGAAATTATATATAAAGTATTTAAATACAATTTTAGGATATTATAATTATTCTGATTTTCTGTTGTTACATCAGAAATTATTTTCGTTATTGTTGATACATAATTTAATTTGTCTAAATCTGTTCTTATATTATAAAAGACTTCAATAGGATCGCAACTTTGAATGTTATAAATATCATTAGATTTATGTAATACATATTCTCCAAAGCATAGTAATTGAGAACCTGCCATAAGTAGGCTCTTTGGTCTTTTAGCTCCTTTGGCTACACAAGATATCTTTCCTAAGTTTGGTGTTAAAATTGTTAGGATTTTATCTGAATCGCCAAGGCTATTTTCTGCAATTACAATTCCATTTGTTTTAATACTTCTCATATTACTCTTCTTTTTCTTTATATTCTAAATAATCTTCTATTTTTCCAGATTTTTTAAACTTTTCCCATTTTTCTTTTTTGTCCATAATAATATCACTTCTCTTTCTATATTATTATGAACTTTGAGTTTAGTTTGTATACTTAAACTTTTTTAAAATTTGTGTATTTTCATCCCATTTAGGATCTACTTTTACCCATAATTTTAGGTTTACTTTTATTCCAAAATTTCTTTCCAAATCTTCTCTAGCATATTGTCCTATTTTTTTAAGCATTACACCATTTTTTCCAATTATTATTCCTTTGTGTGATTCTCTCTTGCAGTATATTGTTGCTTCTATGTCATATATTTCTTGCTTTTGCTTTGTTTTTCTATTTTTAAAACTTTCTACTTCAACATATATTCCATGTGGTACTTCATCATTTAAAAATCTTAACGCTTTTTCTCTTATTTTTTCTTCTGCCATTTGCCTTAACGTTTGATCTGTGTACTCATCTTCTTCATAATATCTTGGACCTGGTTTTAGATTTTTTTCAATTTCATCTAAAACTACATCTGAATATTTTCCCTTTGTTGCTTCAACTGGAATTACTGCTGAAAAGTCATATGTTTCTTTATATTTATCTATAAGTTCTAATAAGTCTTCTTTTTTTACTAAATCAATTTTATTTATAATTAAAATTGTTTTTTTATTAATCTCTTTTAATTTTTCTAAGATGTATGTGTCACCTTTTCCGACATCTTTGCTTGTTGCTTCTATCATAAATAATACTACATTAACATCTTTTAAAGTAGACCATGCTGTATCTATCATTGTTTCACTTAGTTTACTTTTTGGTTTATGAATTCCTGGTGTGTCTATAAATATTATCTGTGAATTTTCTCTATTTGCAATTGCTCTTATTGCCATTCTTGTTGTTTGTGGCTTATTTGCAGTAATTACAACATCTTCTTTTATTAAATTATTTAATAATGTGGATTTTCCAACATTAGTTCTTCCAATTATAGAAACAAATCCTGATTTAAATTCTGACATAAATTCTCCTTTTTTAAAATCGATAATATTTTAGCACACTTTCTATTTTTTAACAACTTATTGATTTGGCTTTAACTATATAATGCAAAAAAATTAGCAACAAAATGTTGCTAATTTTTTATTTTATTCAAATGTAGGTGTCATTGTTGTTGGCATGATTTCCACAAAAGTGTTTCCATCATTTACATCTATTTCATTTCCTGCTGCATCTTTATAAACTGTTTGTGAACTTCTATCTGCTTTTGTACAAGTAATAGGAATTGCCTTTCCATTTGTTATGTAATATCCATTCATTGTTCCTATATTCTTTAATCCTTGTCTTCCTTTATTATCACTATCTGTTAATGTATAATTTGCAGCTTGAGTTATTATTATGTTTTTAGTTGTGATATTTTCAGAAGTAACAGCATCTGTTTGAACTTGTTTTCTAGCATACCTAGTATATCTTTGAGTTTCAGGATCATATTTAAATACAACCGTTTGCAATGTAGAAAATGGTATAGTTACGTTAGTTGCTACAACAGCATCTTCTCTTTCATCTAATACAACCTCATCTGTTACATAAAGTAATACGCTCTTTTGTGTAGATGTAGTTCTGTATCCTTTCTTTTCAGCTGCAGCTCTAATTGTAATAGTATTAGTTATTGAATTGTGTGGTTTTTTATATGTTTTATTTGGCTCTTTAGAGATTCTCCAGAAAACATCTCCTTCTTTCCAAGCTTTACCTGTATCATATTCCAATCCATTAATATTATTTACACCCAAACTTTTTATGTCTTTTTGTGCTTGTGGGCTCCATCCTATATGAGCATATATTGCATCATTTTCTAAGGCATAATCAAGGAAATAATGTCTTGAACTTCTCATAGGTCCAACTTTCTCTGCATCTGTTCCTTTAAATAATGCCATTAATCTTGTTTCTCCACCTTCAACAATTATTTCGTACACCATATATGCACTATTAATTGAAAATTGTGGCCAAGCATCACTATGATTATCAATCATACAAGCTATCGGTCTATTTTCTCCTGCAAATATTTGTACTTGTTTAACTGGCTCTGGTGATACTTCTGGTTGAGGTACAACTGCTTGTGATAATGCTTCTTTAACAGTCTTTCCATTTACAAAGATATTCCAACCTAAATAAACTCCACCAGCACATAGTAATAAGAATAGTAAAATTATGCAAATGACAAGTGGCTTTCTGCTTTTCTTTTTTGTTTTTGCCTTTTCTTTTTTACTCATAAAAACTCCCCCTCTTCCTCTTTTGTGATTTATTATTCTCTAATAATGTTTAATTGGTTTAGAACATTTTCTTCTTTTTCTCTCATTTGAGTTCTATCGCTTAATTCGATATGGTCATAACCCATTAAATGATAAAATCCATGTACTAGCATATATGCATATTCTCTTTCAAAAGAATGTCCATATTCTACTGCTTGTTTTTTAACTTGTTCTATTGAGATAACTATATCTCCTAATGGTTCTTCTATATCACTTTCAAAATTTACTAATTCTTCTTTCTCAAACATTGGGAAAGATAGTACATCTGTTGGTTTATTTATTTTTCTATATGTATTATTAAGTTTCTGAATTTGATCTGGCGTTGTTAAAATTAGACTAATATATAATTTAGTTTTTAATAAATCTTCTGTTTCAAAGCATTTATTTACAACTAATTCTGCTAAATTTTTATATTGGTCATCTGCGTCTATGTCTAAAAATTCTATTTGCGTTCTTTCTTCCACTTTTATTACCTTTCTAGTTAACCTTTTTATATTTAATAGTACTTGTCTTACATGAATTTTTTATTTCTCTCATTGCACCATAAGATATAAGTTTTTCTTTAAAAAATGCTAGAATCTGTTTATTTTCTTCATTATCTTCAACAGTTTCTATTTCTCTTTTTAAGAATAATATTTCTTTTTGTCTAGGTAATTCTGCTTTTTGATACTTGTCCCAGAATTTTTTGTATTTTTCTCTTTCTTCAAGCTTTTCCCAATATACTTTTGTTGATAATGTTTTTACATTATATGTTTCTGCTAATGTTAGCAATAATTCATAAGCTTCAATTTTTTTGTTTTCTTTTTCTTCTCTAACTATTATTTTTCTTAAATCATTTAATAGTTTGTTGTAGCATTGTTCTGCCGCAACTAGAGGTAGACTATGTGTAAATATTTGTCTGCTTATATTTAGTAAAAGCATATTTTTTTCAACATAATCTTTTGCATCTAATTCACCAATATCAAATTGGTCTAATTTGTTATAATCCTCTCTAATTTTTTCATCAATGTTTCCGTTATCTCTAATTGGAATTATTGTTGAAATATATTCATTTAACGTATCGAATATTTTATTGTATATATCTATTTTTGAACTTTCACCATTTCTAGGTGTATCTGCTAATTTAACAGAATAATTTTTTAGTATTCCTTTATAAAAAATATCCATTTGTGCAATATAGAAGTTTTTATATCTTGCTAATGCTTTTTCTTTTGCACTAAGTTTTAATGATTCATAATCTAATTCCATTAAATATTTTTGTTTTCTATATTTATATTCAATATACTCGTTTTCTTTTAATGCTGTTATCTTATAATAGTTACCCATCGCATCTTTTTCAAAATCAGATGCTGCATCTAATTTAACTTTTTTGTAAACGCTATCCATTATGTATTTATCTATTGCTTCTAAATAAAGTGTGTAAGCCTCTTGGAATTTATCTTCAGCTAATTTTTTCTTATCCTCATCTAAACCTTCTTTTAGTTTAGCTTCATAAGATTTCAAAAGATTATTTCTTTTAAAAGTTATCATCATACTATTAATACCAATTTTTGTTGGTATCATAATTCTTGATAATGTACTACTGATTTTTCCAAAAAAAGTTTTATTTGAATCTACTACTCTTAAACTTCTTTGTTCCAATTTTTTCTCCTCTCACGAAACCAATTTTTCCTCTACCCCAATTTCTTCAGTGACCTCATAGATTAATCTCACATTAATTCCATTTTCATCATTTTCAATCAATACATCTCTATTTAATATTTCTTTGTCTTTTAGGTCACTCTTTAATTGTTCTTCAAGTTCGGTTGTTATCTTATTTTCAAGTGTTTCTTGGTTGTACTCTTTTTTCTCTATTTTATATTCATAATTAGTTATTTTTTTGAATTCTATCGGTAAATAAAAATTGTTAAATAATTTTATTTTTTTATTGGTTTCTATTGTATCATATTTTTCGAATTTTGAAAGTCTTTTGTAGAAATTTATTTCGTTTTTGTTTAAAAAAATCGAATACTTATTTTCTTTATTTTGTGTTTTTACCTTTTCATCTTGAATAAATGTCTCATATTTTTCAGCGCTATACCAAACTTTTGCTTTTATTAATCCTGATGCATGCATATATCTCATTCCTGTATATTGTCCTTCTATCCATCCTGCAATTAGAGTATCACCTTTTTCTACGATATCACCTTCAGTTACTAATGCTGTTCCATTCGTTACATTTATTTTTTCAATTATTGCTTCTTTGTCTGCTACAATATTGCAGTATTCATCTTTGTCTAATATTTCAGGTTTATCTGTTGTCTCAACTATCGTTACTTTTGCATTTGTTCCTTCAATATCTATTCCAATCCATGCTATTTTCTCATTTGTTAATCTCATTTCTTCAATTATCTTATTTGTATCCAGTTTATATTTAAGTGAACCTATTTCAAGTCCTTGGGCATTTAATTCATTAATTAATTCTTCTTGCGTTAAGCTTGTATTTCCAATGATTTCAATGTTCCATACAAAATTAGATAATGCAAAAATCAAAAATGCTATTATTAAAAAAGAAAATAAAAAAACTTTTCTTTTTTTATATTTTTTTATTATAAATGGTGCTCCCTTTTTCTTCTTAATTCTTATTTTGCATTTTATTTTTTGACTAATCTTTCTTATTTTTCTTAAATCTTGTATTTCGATATTTGTATATATTTTTGTTTGATTTATTCTTTTAGTTCTCCATAATCTTATATTTTCTTTCGCACAGCTATTTACAAATCTCTCCATAAAAAAGCTCTCAACTTCTATTTGAATATATCCTTTTATAAAATCAGGACTATTTTTTAGTAACATTTTATCACCTACATTCAAAGTCTAGATTTTCTATTTTGCCTGTAATTTTTATATCTTCATCTGTAATTTGATTTAGCTTAAGTTCAAATCCATTTATAATTACATTTCCTATATGTGTTCTGATTCTTATAAAAAAATCTTCATATTCTAGTATTCCTTTATAATTTTCTATTAAAATTTCATTAAAACCTATTAATGTTATTTTAGGAATATTGGTGCCAACTTCTTTTGGCAAATCTAAAATTTCATTTACTTTATCGAAATTCATATTATCAAACCTCACTATGATAATATATATTCCTTTAGTTTGATAATATACTCGTCTTTTAAAAAAGAACAAAAGCGGACATTATTAATATTTTTACTACTTAAGATATCTTTAAGTCCGAGTTTTTGTTCTATGTGCCAAATTTTTGTTAAAAAATTTGTGTAAAATTTGGACGAAGCCTTTATATTATAGGAAATTCGGAGAACTTTCCTATAATATAAAAAATCCTAAACTGCTAATGCTTTTATTTAGCAATTTAGGATTACTTTTGTATAATTTTTAGGAATTTGTTTGCAAGCTTCCAATAATTTGGTTTATATCTTCTATGTTGTGTTTTTTCATATATTCTTCAATTCCTTCTATTGTTTTAACACTTACTGTAGGATCTATGAAATTTCCTGCACCAATTGAAACTGCAGTTGCTCCAGCTATCATAAATTCAACAGCATCATTTCCATTCATAATTCCGCCAAGTCCCATAACTGGAATTTTTACACTATTTGCAATTTGCCAAACGCATCTAACAGCTACTGGCTTAATAGCAGGTCCTGAAAGTCCTCCAGTATTATTGGCAAGTACAGGTCTTTTCTTGTCTATATCAATTTGCATTCCAAGTAAAGTATTTATTGCAGAAATTGCATCAGCTCCTGCATCTTCTGCTCCTTTTGCAGGTGCAGTAATGTCTGTTACATTAGGAGTTAACTTTACAATTAGTGGTTTGTCTAAAACTTTTCTTACCTGGCTAGTTACATTTTTTACGCCTTCATATGTAGTTCCAAATGCTAAGCAACCTTCTTTAACATTTGGGCAAGAAAGATTTAATTCAACTCCATCAATATCTAATGTGTTTAATATTTTGCATAGTTCTACATATTCTTCAACTGAACTTCCACAAGCATTAACAATTATTTTAGTATCAAATCTTCTTAGAAATGGTAAATCAACTTTTGCAAAATATTCAACTCCTGGATTTTGAAGTCCTATACTATTTAACATTCCATTTGGTGTTTCACAAACTCTTGGTGGTTTATTTCCTGCTTTTGGTTTTAATGATGTTCCCTTTGTTATTATTGCTCCCAATTTATTTAAATCTATAAAATCTTGATATTCACGTCCATATCCAAATGTTCCAGAAGCTACTGTTACTGGATTTTTCATCTCAATCCCAGCAAAATTTACAGATGTTTTCATATTTTTTCTCCTTTTAAATTATTTTTATACATTCATTTAATGCATTAGAATATTGCTTTTCTCTTCTTTAGATTCAAAAAAGAATGATATATTACAAGGCAAAAATCAAATTTTAAACGCCGGAGTGTATAAATATACATGAAGTTTAAAATCTGTTTTATTGCAGTAAGATGTCGCTTTCATCTTCTTCCAATTCAAAAAAGAAGTGATATATTACAAGGCAAAAGTTTATTTTAAATACCGGAGTGTATGAGTATACATGAGGATTTTAAAATGAACTTTTAACGCAGTAAGATGTCGCTTATTTTTTGAATTCCCTAGAAGTCGACTGTGGAAGCATCAAAAACCGGTCCACCCTTGCAAACTTGCCAATACTCAGGTGCATCTTTAGAACTTGCAGCAGTTTTTACTGCACAACCTAAACAAGCTCCTATTCCGCATCCCATTCTTTCTTCTAATGAAACTTGGCACTTAATATTGTTTTCTTGTGCAAATTGTTTTACAGCTCTAAGCATTGGTAATGGTCCACAAGCCATTATTATATCTGGTTTTTCATCTTTTTTTAGGAAATCAATAGCAAATCCTTTTTCTCCATAACTTCCATCATCTGTTGCAACAACTAATTTATCTGATACTTCTTTAAATTCTTTTTCAACAGTTACTAATTCTTTGTTTCTATAACCTAGATAAGTATTTATCTTAGCTTTTCCTTTTAATTGTTTAGCCGCTTCATACAAAGGATATACACCTATTCCTCCACCTATTAAAGCAACCGTATTATATGATTTAATATCAAAAGTTCCATTTCCTAAAGGACCAATTATATTTATTTTATCTCCAACTTTTTGTTTTGATAAAATTTCTGTTCCTTTTCCTTTAACTTGGAATATGAATTCCACATTTTCCCCATCTATAGAGAAAATGCTTATTGGTCTTCTTAAAAAAGGAACTTCTGAATCACTAACTTTTATTTCTAAAAAATTGCCAGGTTTAGAATCTTTTGCAATTTTATCTGTTTTTACTTTAAACCTTAAAATATCATCTTTTAATTGTGTCTTTTCTAATAACTCACAGTTTTCTTCGTATTTCATCTAATTTTCCCCTTTCTTATTTTAAAAAGCTATTTAGCTCATTTCTCATACGGATTGCTTCTGCTCTAGTTGCTTTTGCATATTCTTCATCTTTGAATTTATCTTTCCAAAGTTCTGATTTATATGCACACATTAAGCTTCTTGAGGCATTTACAATTCCTCCTAAACCATTTTTGTCAAATCCTAGGGCAATATCTGATGCTTTTCCTCCCTGTGCACCATAACCTGGAATTAGGAAATATGTATTTGGCATTAATTTTCTTAATTCTTCTAATTGTTTTGGATATGTTGCTCCAACTACTGCACCTATATTACTATATCCATTTTCTCCGACTAATTCATCTCCCCATTTATTTACAAGACTTGCAACAGCTTCATAAACAGTTTCTCCACTCTCTAGTTTTAGGTCTTGTAATTCTCCTGATGATGGGTTTGAAGTCTTAACTAAAATGAATATTCCTTTATTGTATTTTTTACAATCTTCTATAAATGGCTTTATTCCATCTGTTCCTAAATAAGGATTTACTGTACAAAAATCTATATCAAAAAATTGCTCTTCTTTTTCTCCTATAGTAGTTTTTCCTATATACGCATTTGAATAAGCTTGTGCTGTTGATCCTATGTCTCCTCTTTTTACATCTGCAATTACAATCATTTTCTTATCATGTGCATATTTACAAGTTTCTTTAAATACTCTTATTCCTTCTTCTCCAAACATTTCATAAAAAGCAATTTGTGGTTTAACTGCAGGAATTATATCGTATACTTCATCTATTAAATTTTTATTGAATTCTAAAATTCCATCACAAATATCTTTAACATCTTTTGTTCTTTTTTCTTTAATGCAATTTGGTAGCATATCATATCTTGGATCTAATCCCATAACTGTTGGATTGTTTGTTTGTTTAATTTTATCTATCAATTCATCTATTAATAACTTCATTACTATTTTTCTCCCTTTTATTTACTTGATTTATATCTGCAACATTAGTTTTAGGAACTCTGCTGTATGAACTATCAAGCTTATATTTATCTATTGGATTTTCTTTTTGATTAGAAAATTGTTCTTGATAAATATCATCAATTTGATTATAAAAATCAGACATTTCTCCTTTATTTTTTATTACTTGTACTTTCGGATTTTTCGTTATTTCTTTATAGTTACCAGAAACGTGAGCAATATCAAGTACAACAGCTTCTCTTTCAGTTCTATTGTCTCTCTTTTTTATTGCTTCTCTTCTTTTATGAAACCCTCTTTCAATTAAAAAGATTTTGTCTATATCTTTATAGCAATATTCATGTCTTAAGAAGATGTCATCAATTAAAATGGCAGTTTTCCCTTGAGATTTTAGTTCTTCTATTTTTCTTTTCAATGGTCCTTTTAATAGATGTTGTCTGAATTTCATAAACATTAAAAATACTAATCTGTTTTCATAAAGAAATTTTTTCATACCAGTACGTACTTTAGTTTTTTCACCATTTTGGTCTATATCCATTAATCTTTTAAAGTACTTCAACTTAATATCTTTTAATAAGTCATCAATATGAATAACTCCTATATTTTCATTTTCGCCCATTCTATCAGAAAAAGTTGTTTTTCCGCTTCCGCTTTTCCCTGTGACTCCTATTAGCTTAACACTCATAAACTATCTTTCCACCTACAACTGTATATTTGACTTTTCCTTTTAATTTTTCGCCTATAAATGGAGAATTCTTTGATTTAGAGACGATATCTTCTTTTGTATATACATATTCAACATCTTTGTCAAAGATTGTTAAATCTGCTGTTTTTCCAACAGCTATTTCTCCTTTGTCTAATTTTAAAAGTTTTGCAGGATTATATGACATAAGTCTACACATATCTAATAGTGTGATTTCTCCTTTATCTACTAAATGTGTGATCGTTGCAGGTAAAGCTGTTTCAAATCCAACTATACCATTTGGAGCTTTTGCTAATCCCTGTGCTTTTTCTTCTTCAGCATGTGGTGCATGATCTGTAACTATACAATCTATTGTGCCATCTTTTAATCCTTGAATTATTGCTTGTCTATCTTTTTCTTCACGTAGTGGTGGATTCATTTTTGCATTTACACCTTTTTTTAGAACTTCTTCAACAGTAAAACTATAATAGTGTGGACAAGTCTCACATGTTACATTTACACCTCTTTGCTTTGCACTTCTTATTGTGTCTGTTGTTGTTTTTGTACTTATATGACAAATATGTGTGTGTAATTTATTTGTTTCAGCAATTACAATGTCTCTTGCTGCCATAATTTCTTCAGCTTCTGGTAGTACTCCTTCTACTCCAAGTTTATCTGCAATCTCTCCAGCATTTATTGCTCCTGCTGATACTGATTTTTCTTCACAATGTTCAGAAACAAAACTTCCTAATTTATTTGTTTTAATCATTGCTTCTCTAATCATTCTTGCGTTTTCTACTGGTCTACCATCATCTGAAAAAGCTATAGCACCAGCTTTTAGTTGTTCTTCAAAGTCTACTAATTCTTCTCCTTTTTCTCCTTTAGTTACACTTGAAAAAGGAAGAACGTTGCAAAGTCCAACTTTTTTTGCTTTATCTATAATTTCAGACAAAATAATAGCGCTATCAGGTGTTGGGTTTGTATTTGGCATAGGGCAAATAGTTGTAAAACCACCTTTAACAGCGCTTTTTGATCCAGTTTCTATAGTTTCTTTATGTTCTCCTCCTGGTTCTCTTAAATGGCAATGCATATCAATCATTCCAGGCATTATATATAAACCTGTGCAATCAATTGTTTTATCAGGAGTTGCATTAATCTTGTTAGATATTTCAATTATTTTGTCATCTTCAATTAGTATGTCTGTTTTACCTTGAAATTTGCTTGCATAGTCTATTACTGTTCCATTTTTTAATAATAATTTCATCTCAATCTCCCTTCAATATTTTTCATATATCCTATCATTTTATTGTCTTTTTTTCAAGATAATTTTCGACTGACAAAATTATTTTATTGACTATTTTCGACATTTTATATATATTATCTTCAAGTAAATTTGGAGGTAATTATAATGAGTGATTTAACTTCTTATCTTTTTAAAACAACTGCTTTTAGAGTTTGTGAAGAGAACAAACCATTTTGGTATACTTCTGGTAAAATTGGTCCATATTTTGTAAATGGGCAATTTTTATATGGAAGTGAAAAAGATGCAAATGAATTATTGAGTTACATTGATGATGAATTAGAAAATGTTTCAAAAGATCAAATTCCTAAAGATATTTTTGCTAAAGTTTTGTATCAATATGAAAATAATGAAATATATGCAACAATAATCAATGCCTTAGTTTCTTATATCAAGGAAAACATTTCAGTTGACGAAGTTGATTATGTTTCTGGTGGTGAACGTCGTGATTGGTTTTTCTCAAATATTGTTGCTTATCTTTTGAAAAAACCTCATATCACAATTTATAAAGATTTATCTACTACAGAAAGTTCATACAACTTTTCTGAAAATAGAATTATTACAAAATTAGAAAAAAGTAATGTTCTTCATGTTGCAGATTTATTAAATCAAGCTTCTAGTTATTTACGTGCTTGGATTCCTGCAATTCAAAATATTGGTGGAAAATTAGTATGGAGTGTTTGCGTTATTGATAGAAATGATGGTGGAACAGAAAAACTAGTTGAAGTTGGATTAAAACCATATGCTTTAATTAATATTGATGTTCATCTATTTGAAAAGGCATTAGATCTTGGAATTATAAATGAATCTCAATTATCTATGCTTAAAGATTTCAAGAAAGATCAATATAATACAATGAGAGACTTTTTAATTGAGCATCCAGAGTTTCTTGAAAATTCATTAAATTCAGATGAAAAATCAGCTAAGAGAGCAAAGCTTTGTATTGAAAGTGATTTATATGACTTAAAAAAATAAATCCGAATGAGTACCAGTTCTGATTAATTCTAAAGTTGATGAACTACTTCGGACAAAATAAATTAGTAACCAATCAGGTTGAATATGACATTCTTTAAAACCGTTTAAAATTACCTGCTAGATAATGTTCTTTATATTTAGCAGGTAATTTTATTCCTTGAATTAATATATTAATAACTTCTTTTAATTCTTCTATATTATAATTTCTCTTTAATATCAATTTATAGTCTTTTTTGAATTGATTGCTGTATCTGACTTTTAGCGCTATTTATCTAACTCCTCAAACATTTTGTCTACATTGTTATATTTTTTACTTAAGTTTTTTTCTTTTTTAGTATCTTCCATTGCTTGTATTGTTTCCTTATTTGGTTTTCTTATCTCAAAAGGAATTCCATCGTTTAAAATAACAATATTAAGAAACACATTAACTGCTTCTGTAATAGATAGTCCTAAATCATTTAATGTTTTTTCTGCTTTTTTCTTAATTTCTGGTTCAATTCTTATATGTAAAGTATCTGTCTTTGCCATAGTGAACACCTCCTATATATTACTTATTGTATCACTTTTAGTACACATCTGCAACACTTTTTTGTATTTAGAACTACTACATAAGGATATATTAACATCTTCATTTTAAATAATTTGTCGAAGTTTGTATTTATCTTTTAAATTCTTCTAATTTTTTAAATTCATATCCTTCTTCTTTTGACTTCTTTATTATTTCATCTAAAATATTCATATTGTCTTTAGATGTTCCATGTAATAGCATTACTTCTCCTGGATGCAAATTATCTAATATTTTAGACTTTCCATATTCTTCTCTTCCTTGCTTTGATTCTTCCCAATCGTCATATGCAAATGACCACATAACTGTTTGATAATTCATTTCATTGCATAATTGCAATGTTCTTTCACTGTATTCACCCTTTGGTGGTCTTATATATTTCATTTCATATCCAAATTTTTCATATACTGATGTATGTAAATCCATTACCTCTTTTTTTATTTGTTCATCTGAAATCTCTGGCATACTTTTATGATTTACTGTATGGTTTCCTACATCATGACCTTCTTCTATCATTCTTTTAACTAAGTCTTCTGTTGTATTTAAATAATGTGCAGTTATAAAAAAACAAGCTTTAACATTATTTTCTTTTAGGACATCTAATATTTTTTCTGTATATCCTCCTTCATATCCTAAATCAAAAGTTAAATAAATATACTTATCTTCACTGTTTCCCATGGCTATTCCGATTATATTTATCTATCAACTCTTTATTTTCTTTTCCCAAATCTGGTTGTTCATGATTAACGTTTCTTTTAATGCCCCAACATATCTTTTTATTTATATCACTTGCTTTTACAGGTGGCATGTTTGCAACAACAAGTCCTATAATTGAAAATACTATGAGCGCTATTAGTAATAATTTTTTATACATAAAAAACCTCCCAAACTTTTTAATATAAAATATTAATGTTTGGGAGATTTATGATTTATTTTTCCATTATTGTTTTTATTTTTGTCTTAGCTTGTTCAACTGAATTTTGATTTGGAACCATAACATATGATTTTTGATTTCCCATAGAATAAGTTGTATTATTTGAATCTGTTCCAGTTAAACTATATGAGCTAACATTCCATTTATCTAAATCTTGTAGTTGTTCTTTGATAAGGCTACTTACTTTATCTTGTTCTATATTTGTTTGGAAACAACCTTCTAAGCTTTCTAATATATCAGTATATTCTGACATTATATTTTTATCTTGTGAAATTTTTTTCATTATTGCTTCAATTACCATTTGTTGGTCTACTACCCTTTGATTATCTCCAGCCTCAAATGATCTTCTTTCCCTACTAAATGCTAGAGCTTGTTTTCCATTTAAATGGTTATATCCTTTTTTGAAATGATATCCTTCTTTAGTAGTAAAATCATAATCTGAATATACGTCTATTCCTTCTAATTTATCTACTAATTTAACCAATGTTGTAAAATTAACTCTTAAGTAATAATTGATATCTGTTTCTAATAAATCTTCTACAGTATTAACTGTTTCATTTATTCCATAAATTCCTGAATGTGTTAATTTATCCATAGCTTTTTTGCTATGCAACATTACATAGTAATCTCTTGGAATTGAGGTCATTAGTACTTCTTTAGTATTTGTATTTATTGTTAAAAGCATATTTGCATCACTTCTAGATACTTTATTAATATTTCCTTCTGTATCTATTCCGCTTATATAAATATTAAATGTTCCATTGTCTACAGTATATTTTGATTCTGGATTTTGTTCAATATTTGTTTCTATGTTTTTTGAAGTTGTATATATAATTCTTGTGTTATCTTTAAAACCATCAACCTCATCATCAAGCATATCATATTGTGAAGCACTAATTAAAATTGATTCTATTTCTTGATTTACTAATTTATTTCCTATTCCTAATAATTCTTCTGATTCAATTATTGGTTTATTTATATTTTCTTTAATTTCATTTAATGTAGTTTCTTCTATTAATGCAGAATAAATATCAATATTTTCTAAATCAGATATCTGTTGATACTGGCTTTCTTTCTTGACTACGATATAGTATTCTTCAGTTTCTTTTATTTCAGTAAATGCAGATTTCAAGAAATTCATTGTTGCTCCAATATATTTCATTCCCATAATATATGTTGATGAAATGGCTACTACCAAAAGTAAGCAGATAATATTTAAAATTAATGCTGTATTTCTTTTTGCCATTCCTAATATAAGTGGAATTGTTATTCCAACTAAAATTACTGTAAAAATAAGTAATACCGCATTAGGTATTAAATTTAATCTAATTACTGATATATAAAACAAAATTGTTATAACAGCAAAAATAGCAGATAAAATTTTGAAGAATATATCAATCTTTTTATTCTTTTTCTTTGAAGATCTTTTATCTTTTTCTAGAAAATCTTCTAGCTCTTCATCCTGAACTTTAGTATTTTTTTTCATAATATCTCCTACCAAACAATTTACTTTTTATTTACTTTTTTTAAGTAATTAATTTCATCTTTAATTCCTTGTTCTGTTATTTCGGCTCCATTTTTCTTAAAAATGGTTATAAATGTCAATATTAATATTTGTAAGTCTAAAATAAAATTAACCTTTTCAACATATTCCAAATCTAAATCAATTTTCTTTATTATATCTAGATTATTTCTTCCTTTTACTTGAGCTAATCCTGATATTCCAGGTAAAACTTTGCTTCTTCCTTTTTGTCTATCGTTAAAGTGTTTATAATACTCTGGTATCCATGGTCTTGGCCCAATGAAACTCATTTCTCCCTTTAATATATTAAAGAGTTGTGGCAATTCATCAAGACTAGTTTTTCGGATGATCTTACCAACTTTTGTTAGCATTTCTTCATGTGTTAAAATTTCAGTCTTTCCAATTCTTGATGTTTTCATTGACCTAAATTTATACATATTAAATTCTTTTAAATCTTTTCCGATTCTTTTTGATTTATAGATTATTGGCCCTTTATCTTCAACTTTAATACAAATTGCAATAATAATCATTGGAATCGCTAATATTAGTAATAATATTAGTGCAAATAAAAAATCAAAAAATTTCTTTATTGCTTTGTACATTTTTTCCTCTTTTTTTACATTTAATTAGAATTACAATATCATTTTTTTTTATTAAAATCAACCAATTTCATTTAAAAAAAGTTAAAGTTTATACGTGTTTGAACTTGTTATTTTTTCCATTTTTCTAATGTATGTTTTTCCTTTGTTTTTAATATTTTCCTAAATTTTGTATTTTAAAATTTACATTTTTTTACTTTTTTCTTCTTGACATTATTTTTATTTTAATCTATATTGAAAGAACATTACCATTTTTTGGAATTTATTTTGAAAGGAAATTCTTATGTTTAGCATCTTTAAATTAATTGATTTCTTTAAAAATATTTTAAATCATATACACTCAACAACTCTCATATTATTTATTTCATTAGTTTTATGTAATGGTTTTTTAGCGATTCTAATCTTTCTGTTGATTCATATAACGCGTGATTTAAACAAAGCTAATAAAAATCTCAAAAATGGAAAAAAGTTATATGATAATCTATCAAACTCTTATGATTCTATTCGTGGTTTTAAACACGACTTTTCTAATATTATGCAATCGATTGGTGGATATTTATCAACAAATGATTTAAAAGGTTTAAAAGTTTATTATTCTAGTGTGTTTGATGAATGTAAAACTTTAAATAATGCTTCGGTCTTAAATAGCGATGTTTTAAATAGTCCGCCTGTTTTATCTTTAGTGACTGAAAAATATTATAAAGCTAAAGATCTCGGGATTGATTTTAATATTGAAGTATTTACTGATTTAACCAAAATTAATATTGATATATATGAGTTTACAAGAATGCTAGGAATATTTTTAGATAACAGTATTGAGGCTGCTTCTAAGAGTTCTAAAAAGCTTATAAA
This sequence comes from uncultured Clostridia bacterium, assembly GCA_947625895.1. Lineage (GTDB taxonomy): Bacteria > Bacillota > Clostridia > TANB77 > CAG-508 > UMGS1994. The sequence goes on from CANQPZ010000007.1 coordinate 19,095, forward strand.
TATAATAATTATGAAAGATGTTAATAATAATTGTGATTTACTGATTATAGAAAACTCATACTTTGATAAGTCAATTGACACAGTGAAAATCTTTAATAAGGATTTCTCAACTAAACCTAAAAATACCGGTATTGGTTTATGGAGAGTCAAAAAAATTATAGAAAAACATAATAATTTAATTTTAAATACATCTGTTAGTGATAATTTATTTAGGCATCAACTAAGAATTTATCATTAAAAAAGATTAAAACTATGTATCTCATAGTTTTAATCTAATATGATCCAACTTCCTGTTTTTTCAGGATAATCCTCAAATTCAATTTTTTCTTTAGATATTGGATGTTCAAAACTTAATTTATATGCCCACAAACATAATTGTTTACCTTTACCTCTATTACCATATTTTTGATCACCATACACACTATGATTTCTACTTGCAAATTGTACTCTTATTTGATGATGTCTTCCAGTATGTAATTTAACTTTAACTAGTGAAAGATTAGTTTCTTCATTATATTTTATTACTTCATAATCTAACTTAGCTAATTTAGCATTTTTATCTTTAGAATTAGTAACTTTACTCAAATTATTTTTTTCATTTTTTACTAAATAATCTTCAAAACTTCCTTTATTTTTATCAAGTTTTCCATCAACTATTACTAGATATTCTTTTTCAAATTTTTTATTTCTTACTTGTTCACTTAATCTTGATGCGGCCTTTGAAGTCTTGGCAAAAACCATAACTCCTCCAGTTGGTCTATCAAGCCTATGTACTAATCCTAAATATGCATCTCCTGGCTTATTATATTTTTTTATCAAGTATTCTTTTATTAATGTAAGCATATCTATATCACCAGTTTTATCTCCTTGAGAAGGTATGTTTACTGGCTTTTCTACAACAATTATATGGTTATCTTCGTATAAAATCTTCAAAAAAAATTCCTCCAATTAATTTTCAAATCTACCATAAATTCCGCAAGGTAATACTAACTTAGAATTTGTCATTGGTAAACCAATTTCTCCAGATGTTATTTTACCTTTATATTTTTTCAAATTTAGTTGTAATAAATCTTCTAAAACTTTTGAAGAAATTCCAGTAGTATATGAGTTTATTAAGAAAAACAATGGATTGTCACTTAAAACTTGTGTGCACAATTCAACTAAATCTGCAATATTATTTTCAAATTGCCATACTTCTCCATTTTTTCCTCTACCATAAGATGGTGGATCCATAATTATTGCATCATAATGATTTCCTCTTCTTATTTCTCTTTGTACAAATTTAATTACATCATCAACTATATATCTTACTGGTTTATCTTTTAGTCCTGAACTTTCAACATTTTCTTTTGCCCAGTTAGTCATTCCTTTTGATGAATCAACATGGCAAACTGAAGCTCCAGCACTTAAGCATGCAACAGTAGCTCCACCTGTATATGCAAATAAGTTTAATACTTTTATATCTCTTTTACTTTCTTTGATTTTTGATATCATCCAATCCCAGTTAGTAGCTTGTTCTGGAAACAAACCTGTGTGTTTAAATCCCATTGGTTTAATATTAAAAGTTAAATTTTTATATTTTATCTGCCAGCTTTCTGGTAATCTTTTCTTATATTCCCATGCTCCACCACCAGTATTGCTTCTATTATATCTTGCATTTGCCATTTTCCATTTTTCTGGTTCTGATTGTTTTTTCCAAATTATTTGTGGATCCGGTCTAATTAAGATAATATCTCCCCATCTTTCAAGTTTTTCTCCATTTGCCATATCTATTATTTCGTAATCTTTCCACTCATTAGCAATTTCCATATTAAAAAGAATTCCTTTCAAAAAATTCATTGTTTAATAATTATACTACATTTTCCGCTTATTGTCTAAAAAAATAGGAATTGACATAAGAAAACAATTTCTAATGCAATTCCTTTAAAACTATTTAATTTTTTTAATTTCTTCTTCAACATCTTTTATAATTTCTTTTGGTGTAGACGCACCTGCTGTAATACCGATTTTTGAATATTTTTTTAACTCATCTAATTTTAAATCTTCTTTAGTTTGTATATGTATACTATCACAGTTTTCTTTAGCAATATTATATAATTTAGTAGTGTTACTGCTATTTTTTCCTCCTATTATTATCATAAGATCTACCTTTTTAGCTAATCTTTCTGTTTCTTCTTGTCTTAGTCTAGTACTATCACATATACTTTTGTTTATTTCAATATCAACGTCTTCTACGTCATTTAATATTTTTTCTGTAAATTGGTTAAATTTTTGAACTGATGCTGTTGTTTGGGCTACAATATATAATTTTTTCATATTGCTTTTTTTAAGCTGTTTAATTGCCATATCTATATCTTCTTCATCTTGAATTATAGATATATTATCTCCTGCGAAGCCCTTTGTTCCAATAATTTCTGGATGATTTTTTTCTCCAATCAAAAATATATAATTTTCTTTTTTAGCTTCATTTACTTGTTCATGCAATTTAGCTACCTTTGGGCATGTAAAATCAAATAAATTAATATTTTTTTCTTTAGCTTTTTGATAAACTTGTGGTGCTACTCCATGAGCTCTTATAATTAACTCACATCCATGTACCGCTTCTTCAACTTTTTCAATAAATTTTATTCCTTCTGATTTTAATTTATCTATTACTTGTTTATTATGTACTAACTCTCCAAGGCAGTATATATTTTTGCCTGATTTTAATAATTCTTCAGTTTTATTTACTGCATTATTTACCCCAAAACAGAATCCTGATAATTTTCCAACTACTACTTCCATTTTTATCTTCCTTTTTATTTTATTATAATAAACATATTAATTTAAAAAATGCATATATTAGTCCAATATTAATTATCATGAAAATTCCTGTTAATATAAACGTGAATTTTAAAAATATGTTTTTTGTCATTTGTGTTCTCCCTTCATATTTATATTAATATATTCAATATGAAAGAAGATATTACTTAGTTTTGCTTTATTTTAGCATAATCCATCTTTGTTTTTCAACAATATTATTCATTTCTTTATTTTTTCATTTAAAATTAAACATTTTATAAATAAAAAGGAGCTGCCGTTTTACCAGCAGACTCCTGACCAATTGCGTAGCAGTCATTTTACTTTGTATTGTCACCTCGTGACAGTAGTGCTTGGACAATAACGCCAGCTATCAGACCGATGATCATTCCGGCAATCTTGTCCATGTTCAAACTTCCAACAAATATCTCCGAAAATGTACCTCTGTGCCACAGAGCGAACTCCATAACCAATACAGAAGCCAAGAAGGTTATTATTGAGAAGAGTATTCTCGTTTTTTTCTCCTTCAAACCTACATATACTGGTATTACTGCTAGCAATCCGATGGCAAGATTTATGACCCACATATACCCTGCATCAGAATCGATACAGAACCGACAACATGTCGTAATATATTGAGGCAAATCCAATGCCATTAAAAAAGCTAGTTCCGCCATAGCGGTTCCGCCCGCAAACTTCAACAATCTTTTCATTATACCACTCATTCCTATTCGTTCCTATGTTTGCGCTCCACAACTGATCACTTATATTATACCACTTTTACGAAATTTAGTAAAATTACCATCAATGTATGATGTGTTTTTTTCGTTTTATAAACTATTTTTTATTTCTTGAGCCAACTGTTTATTTATTCCTTTTATTTCCATCAATTCTTCGATTGATGCATTTTTTATTTTTTCTACTGTTCCAAATTTTTTTAGTAATGCTTCTCGTTTTGCTTTTCCAATTCCTTTAATATCATCTAAGCCAGATTTTGTCATTTCTTTTTCTCTAAGTTTTCTATGATATTCTATCGCTGTATTGTGTACTTCATTTTGAAGGTTTGTTATGAAGAAAAATAGATTTTGTGAAATTTTAAATTCTTTTCTATTTTCGTCAATTAAAGCTCTTGTAGAATGTTTATCATCTTTAACCATTCCATAAACAGGAATCTTTTCTTCTAAATCATATACTTTTAAAGCCCTTTTTATTGCCTTAATCTGTGTTATTCCTCCATCAGCTAATATCAAATTTGGAAGTGTTCCAAATCCTCCTTTAGGATTTTCTAACGAATGTTTAATTCTTCTTGTAACAACTTCTTCTGTGCATTTAGGATCATCTTGTCCAAATACATTTTTTATTTTAAATCTTCTTGTTAAGTTTCTTTTTATTATTCCATCTTGAGCGACACACATTCCAGCAACAATATTAGTTCCTGAAATATTAGAAATATCATATGTTTCAATTTTATGTGGTAGAGTTTCTAAATCTAAAACTTCCTTCAATTCGTTTAATATTTCAAATTTATCTTTAGATTTATTTTCAAGAGTTATTTCTGCATTCTTTTTTGCCATTTCAACAAATCTCAATTTTTCTCCTTTTTGAGGAGTTTTGATTTCTACTTTTCTACCAGTTTTCTCTGTAAGCCAATTTTCTATTATTTCTCTATCTTCAATTTCTTCTTGAATCATTATTTTATTTGGATATTCCACTTTATTCATATAAAATTGTTTTAAAAATCCAGATAAAATTTCATCATCAGGCATATCTTTAAGTTCATCAAGAAAATAATGCTCTCTGTCTATCATTTTGCTACCACGTACATAAAAGACTTCAATACAAACTGATAATTCGTTTTTGTATAAACCAATTACATCAATATTATTTTCTGATATATTTGAAACTTTTTGTTTTGCTGAGATTCTTTCTATAGATTGAATTCTATCACGTATTCTTGCTGCATTCTCAAAGTCTAATTTTTCTGATGCTTCATTCATTTCTTCTTCTAGTTGTTTTAATATTTTACTTGTCTTACCTTCTAAAAGCATTATTATCTGATCTATTTGTTTCATATAGTCTTCTCTTGAAACATATCTCATGCAAGGTGCAAGACATTTCTTTATATGATAATTCAAACATGCTCTATCCTTAGATTTAAAGTTTTTGCATTGTCTGATTTGGAATTTTTCTTTTATGAAGTTTAGCATCTCTCTTGCTGCTCCAGGATTTGCATAAGGGCCAAAGTACTTTGCTCCATCATTTAAAATTTTTCTAGTGATATAAATACTTGGATACTCCTCTTTCATTCCAATTCTTATATATGGATATGTTTTGTCGTCTTTAAGCAATACATTAAATTTGGGTCTATTTTCTTTTATTAAATTGCATTCCAAAATTAATGCTTCAGCTTCATTATCTGTAACGATATATTCAAAATGATCTATTAATGAAACCATATTTAATATTCTTTGTGTCTTATTTGTCTTTCTGAAATATTGTGTTACTCTATTTTTTAATGATATTGCTTTACCAACATATATAATATCATCGTTTTTATTTCTCATTATATAAACACCAGGTTTTGCTGGTAGTTTTTTAAGTTCTGCTTCAATATTGAACATTTAATTTATTCCTTCCAAGGTTGTAATTTATTCTTTATTATATCCTATATATGGTAAATTTCTGTAATGTCCTTCATAATCTAATCCATATCCTAAGATAAATTCGTTAGGAATATCAAATCCTACGTAATCTGCTTCTATTTCAACTTTTCTTCTTTCTTTTTTATCTAATAATGTACAAACTTTCAAACTTTGTGGATTTTTTTCTAATAAATATTTCTTTAAGTTTACCATTGTGATTCCTGAATCTATGATATCTTCAACTATAATAACATTTTTATTTTCTATATCAATATCTAAATCTTTGACAATTTTCAAATTTCCAGTAGTCTCTTTATTGTTGCCGTAACTTGAAACTTGCATAAATTCAATAAGTAATTTGTCACTTCTTATATTTTTAGTTAAATCAACTGCAAAATATGCTGCTCCTCTTAAAACGCAAATTACAATTATTTCTTTTCCTTCATATTCTTTGGAAATTTGATCTCCCAATTCTTTTATTCTTTTCTGTAACTTTTCTTCATCTATAAGTACTTGTATGTTCATTCAGGAATCTCCTTTTTAAAATTTTTAAGAGTATGATGAATCATACTCTTAGCTAATATCTTCCCATTGCAAGTGTGCATTTGCTCCTATATTCCTAACTGCCTTTTTCCAAACAACTTTGTATAAGTCTTCAGCTGGAATTCCTGATGTGTTTGGTCCTTTAACAGTTAAGTCGTCTCTTGTTAAAACAGAGCCTTTTCTTATTGGTCTTGTTGTTACAACCGTTTGAAAAGTTTTCTCCATAAATTCTTTTTCTTCTTCTAATGGTTCTTTTTTGCCTTGTTGCATTTTCCTTATGTTCTTAGCATAATCGCAAAGTTCTGTTGCTTCTGCAGGAGTCATAGACCATTCTATATCACTGCCTTTTCTTTGTTTGCTATCTGTAAAGTGTTTTTCAATAATAGATGCTCCTAATGCTAATGCAGCATATGATGAGTAATTATTTAAGGAGTGATCTGATAGTCCTATTACCTCACCTGGAAATGCTTTTTCAATTTCTTTTAATGCATTTAATCTTATTTTGTCTTCAGGTGTAGGATAAATATTAGTGCAATGTAGAATTGCAAATTGATCATGATATTTTTTTATTGTGTCTACTGCTTTTCTAACTCCATCAATATCATGCATGCCTGTTGATATGACTATTGGTCTTCTTTTGCTAGCTACATATTCTAGCAAAGGAAAATTGTTCATTTGTGATGAACTAATTTTATAGCCTGCAACGTTCATCCTTTCCAATCTGTCAACTGCGGCAAAAGAAAATGGTGATGATATAAAAATCATTCCTTTTTCTTCAACGTAATTCTTTAGTTCAATTTCCTCTTTTTCTGTCAAACATATTTCCTCTAATGAGTCATAAAGGTTTCCATGTCCAACTTTAGATAGTTGTATCTCTTTGGCCACTGGGCTAAGTTCTTCTTCTGGTATGTGCGTTTGGTGTTTAATAATTTCAATTCCTGAGCTTTGAGCTGCATCTACCATTTCTTTAGCAATTTTTAAGCTTCCACCATGATTGATACCAATTTCTGCAATAACTACTGGATCGTAATTTTTTCCAATTCTTCTCCCCGCTATTTCAATATACTTTCCCATATCCTTTCTCCCTTATTAGAGCTTTCGTAATTTATTGCCACAAAAATAGTTATTTAATGTGGATCAAACTAAATTACACTCCTATCTGGTTGCATTTTATCATACCTGATCTCATTTTTCAATCATTTGTTTTTTTCTCTTAATTTGCATTTTTCGTTTTTTTATAGTAATATACTTTTGTAGTGTGAAATAATATATATTAAAATAATTGGAAGGAGGTTATTTGTTAATTATAAAGCGCCAGCAGCACTTTTACAGTGCTTAACGAGGTTAGAGTTTATCGAATTTTCGGCGGGTAACTCTATGGCATATTACTGTCATTAGAAAAAAACAAAAACTAATAGTGATATTAGAACAAAAACTTTTTCACGTAATTATATTTTTTCACATAATATTACTCTAGTAAAAGACAGATTTTATAACTGCCTTCGGCTTTTTTGAATTCTGTTTTTGATACCACAGTGTTGCTAGGATAAAGGAGGTATATTATGTGTGGTATTGTAGGATATATAGGTTCTAGAAAAGCTAAACCTATATTAATCAACGGACTTTTAAGATTGGAATATCGTGGTTATGATTCAGCTGGTATTGCTACAATAGAAAAAGGCGGTATTTCAGTTGTAAAAAACAAAGGAAGAGTTGCTGAACTTGAAAAAGTTCCTGCTATTGATTCACTTGAAGGAACTATTGGTATTGCTCATACTAGATGGGCTACTCATGGAAAACCTTCAACAGAAAATTCTCACCCTCATGTAAATGGTAAAAAAGATTTTGCCGTTGTACATAACGGAATTATTGAAAATTATAATGAATTAAGAGAATTTTTATTAAAAGAGGGATACACTTTCTATTCTCAAACAGATACAGAAGTTATTCCTAATTTAATAGATTACCATTATAACAAAGATGAAAAAGATGATGATCAAAAAGTTTTAAGAGCAGTTGTCGCTGCTTGTTCAGAATTAAAAGGAAGTTTTGCATTAGAAATTCTTTCTACTCACCTTCCTGATAAAATGATTGTTGTTAGAAAAGACAGTCCTTTAGTAATTGGTAAATCAAATACAGAAAATTATATTAGTTCTGATATACCAGCTATTCTTTCATATACTAAAGATTTTTATTTACTAAATGATTATGAATATGCTGTATTATCTAAAGGTTCTGCAGAATTTTATAATTCTGATTTAAAACCTATTAAAAAAGAAGTTGTAAATATTGATTGGAATGCATCTGCTGCTGAAAAAGATGGTTATCCAGATTTCATGTTAAAAGAAATTAATGAACAACCAAAATCTATTAGAGAAACTATAGGTTCTAGACTTTCAGCTGATGGTTCTTGCAATATTGAATCACTTGATTTCACAAAAGAATATTTAGAATCATTAAATAAAATTTATATTGTTGCATGTGGTACAGCTATGCATGCTGGACTTGTTGGAAAAACAATTTTTGAAAAATTCTGTCATATTCCAACAGAAGTTGATATTGCATCAGAATTTCGTTATAGAGATCCTTTAATTAATGATAAAACATTAGTTATCTTTATTACTCAATCTGGTGAAACAGCTGATACTATTGCAGCATTAAAACTTTCAAAGCAAAAAGGTGCTAAGACATTAGCAATTTCAAATGTTATTGGAAGTTCTATTACTAGAGAAGCTGATTATACAGTTTATACTCATGCAGGTCCTGAAATTGCTGTTGCTTCTACAAAAGCATATACTTCTCAAGTTGTTTTAATTTCAATAATTGCAATTTATTTTTCAAAATTATTAGGAAAAAAAGGTGCTGAAATTGACAACCTTAGAAATGCAATTTTAGAATTACCTACAAAAGTTGAAGAAACTTTAAAAACTGCTACAGCTATTAAAAGCTTTGCAAAAAAAGTTTATAAAGAAAAAGATTTATTCTTCCTTGGAAGAGGAATTGATTATAATGTAGCCTTAGAAGCATCATTAAAATTAAAAGAAATTTCTTATATACATTCAGATGCTTATGCAGCTGGTGAATTAAAACATGGACCAATTGCATTAATTGAAAAAGACGTTACAGTTGTTTCAATTATGACTGATCCAGCTTTAGTTGAGAAAACTATAAGCAATGTTCAAGAAGTAATTACTAGAGGCGCTAAAACTTTAGTTATTACAAATCAAGATTTAGGAGATCATAAATTCGACAATGTAATTAAAATTCCAGAAACAAATCCACTTATCTCTCCTATCTTATCAGTTATACCTATGCAATTATTTGCTTATTATATTTCAAAAGAAAAAGGTTTAGATGTTGATAAACCTAGAAATTTAGCAAAATCAGTTACTGTAGAGTAACAAAAAAATAATATTACAAATCACAAATCAAATCAAAAAGCTACGTTTAAACGTAGCTTTTTTTATTTTTATTCTTCATTTTCATACATATTTATTTTTCTATAGACTTTTCTTGCCTCATTTGTATTAATTTCTATTTTTTTATTTTTAGCTTGTTTTAGTAAATAACTAAGTTTAGCTTGTTCAGATTTTATTTGATATGCATAATAATCGATTAATTCTCCCCTTGCATATTCAAAATTTTTATGTGCTAAATCTAATCTTCTTTGTGATTCTATAATACTTTGCACAATACTTAAATCACTTTCATTTTTATCTAAATCAATGATAGGTACTTCTTTAATATATGGTTCTTTCACTTTTGTTTCCCCCTATCATTATTATATGATTAACTTTTTTTAATATTCTCTATTTTTTGTTTTTTGTCCTCTTTTTCATATTTTTCATAAATCTTTTTATAATTTTCAATTGTTTTATCTTGTCCAATTTCTTCTAAGATTTTTTGGTATACTGGCACTTCTAATAATTCTTTTCTTATTTTTTCAAAATCTTCTATTATTTGTTCTGGTACAAATTTACTCCATGATTCCTTATCATTTAATAATATATATCCTCTAAGTTCTGTTGCAGAAATATTTATTTCATTTCTATCAACTAATAATTCGTCAACACCTCTCATCTGTTCTTCTGAAAACCAATCTTTTCTTATTTCGTCATTTCCAGAAACAATCAAATCAGCAAATCTTCCTTCATATTCAATTGTTTTATCTATAACATATTGTCCCCATTTAGCTGTTACATCAAATTCATTTGTCATATCTACAAGTTTTTCTATTTCAACTTCAGGTGTGTTATACACTTTTTTTATTAGTTCAATTCTTAGATCTGCAGAAAATGGATTTCTCAATGTTTTACTTTCTTGGCTTGAGCCAACAAGTACTAATGTCTTTTTACATAGTTCAATACTTTTGTCAATTATTAATTGATGTCCTTTATGAATATGAGTAAATCTTCCACATACCATTCCTAATTCATATTTTTTCATTTATCTCAGCTCCTTTTAAGAGTTAATTTCAAGCAAAAATATTTTATATCTTTTTTTGATTATTATCAATAGAAAATATAGGAGCTATACTTCTTTCTAATATGCCGTGTATTTTAGCAATTGTAATTCCATAATTAGTAAATGGTACTCCTTGCTTAACAGCACTTTCCATTCTTGATTTCATTTCATTTGGATTTAACATACATCCACCACAATGAATTATCAAATCATATTTTTTCAAATCTTCTGGAAAACTTGTTCCACTACTCCATTCAAAATCTAAATCTTTATTGGTATATTTTTTTAGCCAATTTGGTAGCTTTACTGTCCCAATATCATCACACTGCCTATGATGTGTGCATCCTTCACTTATTAGAATTTTTGAGTTATTTTCTAATTGTTCTATTTTCTTTGCACCTTCTACTGCTACTTTTAGAAATCCTTTATATCTAGCCATTAAAATTGAAAATGATGTTAGTTTAATATGTTCTGGAACAATTTTATTTACTTTTTCAAATACTTGTGAATCTGTAATTACAATTGCTGGTTCTTTGTTTAATGATTTTAGAGTTTCTTCTAATTCAGTTTCCTTTGTTACAACTGCTATTGCATTAGAGTCAATAATATCTCTTATTGCTAATTGTTGTGGCATAATCATTCTTCCTTTTGGTGCCGCACTATCAATAGGTGTAACAAGTATGGCTAAATCGTTTTTCTTTATTAAATCACCAACAAATTTTACTTCATCTTGTTTAGTTTTGTTTGATAATTTTCCTATTGTATTTTTTAAATCTTCTATTCCAATTTTTTCAGTAGCACTTACATAAGCAATATTATCTTCATTTTGAGGTACCTTATCCACTTTATCCACTTTGTTTTTAGCAATAATATATGGAATATTTTTTTCTTTAAATAGACTTATTAATTCTTCTTCTTTTTGGTTTAAATCTCTATCCGCTTCTGTAACAAGAATTGCTATATCACAACTATTTAAAATTTTTCTAGTTTTTTCAATTCTTTTTTCTCCAAGATCACCTTCGTCATCAAATCCGGGAGTATCAATAATTATTACTGGTCCAAGTGGAAGTAATTCCATTGATTTTCTAACCGGATCTGTTGTAGTTCCTTTAATACTACTTACTACTGATAAATCCTGATTTGTAATTGCATTAACTAGACTGCTTTTTCCTGCATTCCTACATCCAAAAAAAGCTATATTTAATCTTTCTCCAACAGGAGTATCATTTAAACTCATAAATTCACCTCAATTTAGAAACGGAAATCTCTTTCTCCATTTTCAATTTTAACTAATCTTTCTCTTACTATTTTCTTTACTTCTTCTTTTCCTATATTATCAATTTCTTTTTCTATTAATTCTTCACCAATTTTTTTAGTATCTTCTGAAGCATAATCCATTAAGAATTCTTTAAGTGTCATAAGTGCATTTGGATGGCAACAGTTTTGAATTTGTCCTGATTTACATAAACTCATAAATCTATCACCTGTTCTACCTTCTCTATAGCAAGCTGTACAGAATGAAGGAATATATCCAGTTCTCATTAACCAATTTACAACTTCATCTAATGTTCTATTGTCTGAAACATCAAATTGTTCTGTGTCATGTGGTCTTTCTTCTTCGCAATATCCACCAACTGAAGTACGTGATCCACCACTAATTTGGCTTACTCCTAATCTAATTATTTTTTCTCTTACTGCTGGTGTTTCACGTGTTGAGATAATCATTCCTGTATAAGGTACAGCTATTCTTATGCAAGCTGCAATTTTGCAAAACATTTCATCACTTAAAGAATTGTCGAAATCATTTGGATCTATATCGTCAGCTCTTTTTACTCTTGGTACACTTATTGTATGTGGTCCAACTCCATGAACTGCTTCTAAGTGTTCTGCATGCATTAAAAGTCCTGCAAATTCATATTTATATTTATCTAATCCAAATAGTACTCCAATTCCAACATCATCAATGCCACCTTCCATAGCTCTATCCATAGCTTCAGTATGATATGCATAATTATGTTTTGGTCCTGTTGGATGAAGATATTCATAGCTTTCTTTATGATATGTTTCTTGGAAAAGGATATATGTTCCTATTCCTGCTTCTTTTAGTTTTCTGTAATTTTCTACAGTTGTTGCAGCTATATTAACATTTACTCTTCTTATAGCTCCATTTTTATGTTTTATTGAATATATAGTTTTTATGCAATCTAAAATGTATTCAATAGGATTATTAACTGGATCTTCTCCTGCTTCAATAGCTAAACGTTTATGTCCCATATCTTGAAGTGCTATTACTTCATTTTTAACTTCTTCTTGAGTAAGTTTTTTACGAGGAATATTTTTATTCTTCATATGATATGGACAATATAAACATCCATTTACACAATAATTTGAAAGATATAAAGGTGCAAACATAACTATTCTATTTCCATAAAAATCTTTCTTAATTTGTTCTGCTAAATCATATATTACTTTTACCTTTTCTTCATCTTCGCATGCTAAAAGTACACTTGCCTCTCTGTGACTTAATCCTTTTCTTAGTTTTGCCTTTTCAATAATTTTGTCGACAAGTTCTAGATTGTTCTTATTTTCCTCAGCATATTTTAATGTTTCTTGTATCTCCTCGTCATTAATAAATTCTTCTGCTTTCATTGATTTTGGATCATATTTTATCATAATTTTTATCCTCCTTTTTAATTCTTGTAATCTCCTCTATCTACAACGATTTCACATCCTGTTTTACTTACTCTTTGTTTCAAACATTCAATGCATTGTGCAGCTTCATCTCCTGTGCAAATCTTATTATCATATAGCATATATTTTTTTCTTACATTGGTTGGCGATAGATTTGGCATAAGTACATTTGCTCCGGCATTTATTCCTTTTTCTCTTCCAAGTGGATCTATAGTTCCAAGTGCTGTTGTTGCCGGTAATAATACGTGTGGCAAAGTTAATCTTATTAATCCAAGCATAAATAGTGTCATATCAACTGTTCCTTGCAGTTTATCTTTAAAAGGTGTGTCTTTATGTGGTACAAATGGTCCAATTCCAACCATATGCGGTTGAAGCTCTTTTAAGAATAACAGTTCTGCAGCTAGATTTTCTTCTGTTTGATATGGAGAACCTACCATAAAACCTGCTCCGACTTGGTAACCTAATTCTTTTAATTCGTGTAGGCAGTTTACTCTATTATCAAAGCTCATCTCTTCTGGATGAAGTTTTTCATAATGAGATTTTGTTGCTGTCTCATGTCTTAAAAGATATCTATCTGCTCCAGCTTGTTTAAGTTTTTTATAGCTTTCAAAACTTCTTTCTCCAATTGAAAGAGTTATTGCACAGTCTGGATGTCTAGATTTTATTTCTTTTAGTATTTCTTCTAGTATCTCATCTGTAAAAAATAAGTCTTCTCCACCTTGCAATACAAACGTACGAAAGCCAAGTTCATAGCCTTGATCTGCACAATCTATAATTTGTTCTTTCGTTAATCTATATCTATCTGCATTTTTATTGCTTCTACGTATTCCACAATAAAGGCAATCATTCTTGCAATAATTAGTAAATTCAATAAGTCCTCTTATATATATCTTTTTTCCATATATAGAGTCACAAACTTGTCTTGAATTTTTATATAGATATTCTTTGCATAAATCTTTATTTTTTATTAAGAATAAATACTCTTCATACGTAAGTTTTTCTTCTTTTCTTAGTTTATCTATTAAATTATTACACGTTGCTGTAAGCTGTTTTTGCATAAACACCATCCAATCTTCCAATCTTTCCACTCAAAGTGTTTATAACATCTTGTGGTGCATCAATTGCAATTGATATTACGTTTATTCCTTTTTTATGATATGGAACTCCCATTCTTCCAATAATGTAATCACCATATTCAGATAATAATTTATTTAATTCTGATACACTATCTTTGTTTTCTACAATTATCCCAATAACCGCAACTCTTGTTTCCATATATTCCTCCTTAAAAATGAAAAAACTGTTACCCAACTAAAAGGCACAGTTATACATACAATACTTTTATAAATTAGTGCTCTTTCGGTTAGGTTCGCTTTTAGCTCTGCTTTCCGTTAGAAATTTTTCAAATGCATTTTAGCATTTATTTGATTCGTTTTCAATAGTTTTTTATTACTGTTTATGATAAATATGTAAAAATATTTTCCAATATATAACTATTTGACTTTGCATAAAAAATGTGCTAGAATTTTTTATTATAAATTTAGGCTATGATAAGAGACTATAGTAATCTAAGTTTTATTCAGAGAGTCTGTGGTTGGTGAAAACAGATTAAAACATTTTATGAATCTACTCTTTAGCTTCTAACCTAATAAGTTAGACCTTTAGTACAGGTTATAGTACAATTTAAGTAATAAATTAAGGTGGTACCGCGAATAATCGCCCTTCTGTTTTTATAACAGAAGGGTTTTTGTTTTATCATCTTAAAAGAGGAGGTTTTTTATGGATCACGTTCTAATTGGAAAAGTGTACAGACATTTTAAAGGAAACTATTATTTTGTTGAAAATGTTGCTCTTGATTCGGAAACTAAGGAAAGAATGGTAGTTTATAAACCAGTATATGATAGAACAGACTCGCAAATTTGGGTTAGAAGAGAAAAAATGTTTTTAGAAGAAGTTCCTGCTGATAGACCTGATAATGTAACTGGACAGACTGTTAGGTTCCAATTATGTGAAGATTTATCTAAAGACTATACAAAAAATTAGAAAGGATTTTGAATTATGATAGATATTAAATTTTTAAGAGAAAACCCTGATGTGGTTAAAGAAAACATCAAAAAGAAATTTCAAATGCATAAATTAGAACTTGTTGATGAAGTTATTGAATTAGATAACAAAAACAGAGAGCTTAAACTTAAAGGTGATGAGCTTAGAATGAAAAGAAATTCACTAAGTGATCAAATTGGTGGATTAATGCGTGAAGGCAAAAAAGATGAAGCTGAAAAAGTTAAACTTGAAGTTAAAGAAATAAATGATACTTTAGCAGAAAATGAAAGATTAGAAGCTGAATATTCTGAAAAAGTAACAAATATTATGATGAAAATTCCTAATATTATGCATGAATCTGTTCCAGTAGGTAAAGATGATAGTGAAAATGTTGAGAACGAGAAATTTGGTGATCCAGTCGTTCCAAAATACGAAGTTCCATATCACACTGATATTATGGAAAGCTTAGCAGGTATTGATTTAGATTCTGCTCGTAGAGTTGCTGGAAATGGTTTCTATTACCTAGTTGGAGATATTGCAAGACTTCATTCAGCAATACTAAGCTATGCTAGAGATTTTATGATTAATAAAGGATTTACTTATTGTATTCCTCCATACATGATTCGTTCAGATGTTGTAACTGGAGTTATGAGCTTCGAAGAAATGGATGCAATGATGTATAAAATTGAAGGTGAAGATTTATATTTAATTGGAACTAGTGAACATTCTATGATTGGAAAATTTAAAGGACAACTTTTAGATAAGGCTTCTCTACCTTATACTATGACTTCTTATTCTCCATGTTTTAGAAAAGAAAAAGGTGCTCATGGTATAGAAGAACGTGGTGTTTACAGAATTCATCAATTTGAAAAACAAGAAATGATTGTTGTTTGTGAACCAGAAGAAAGTTATGAATGGTATGATAAATTATGGCATTATACTGTTGAATTATTTAGAAGTATGGAAATTCCTGTTAGAACACTAGAATGTTGTAGTGGTGATTTGGCAGACTTAAAATCAAAGAGTGTTGATGTTGAAGCTTGGAGTCCTAGACAACAAAAATACTTTGAAGTTGGAAGTTGTTCAAATTTAACTGATGCTCAAGCTAGACGTTTAGGAATTAGAATTAAAGGTGAAAAAGGAAATTATTATGCACATACTTTAAATAATACAGTTGTTGCTCCACCTCGTATGTTAATCGCTTTCTTAGAAAATCATTATCAAGAAGATGGATCAGTTACTATTCCAGAAGTTTTACAACCTTATATGGGTGGAACAAAAGTATTAAAACCTAAAAAATAAAGTTTAATTTAATGCGAGAGGAAATCAAAAATCCTCTCGCATTTGTTATATACTAGGAAAGTGCTCCGCATTTCCTAGTATATAAAGGCTTCGCCAAATTTGCACACAAATTTTTTAACAAAAATTTGGCGCTTAGAACAAAGACGCGGACAATTCAGAATAATTATTTTTTGCAAATTATATATTGTCCGCTTTTGTTCTATTCGCCATTTTATGATAAAATATTTATAGTTTTTAGAAAGAGAGATTAGATATGAAAATTATAAATCCTAAATTTGAAATTTCAGCAGTAAAGCCTGCTCAATATCCAAAAAATGATTTACCTCAAATTGTTTTAGTTGGTAAATCAAATGTTGGTAAATCATCTTTTATCAATACAATGATAAACAGAAAATCATTAGCCAGAACTAGTAACACTCCAGGAAAAACTAGACAGATAAATTTCTATAACATTGATGAGTCTTTTTATTTTGTTGATTTACCTGGTTATGGTTATAGTAAGCTAAGTAAGCAAGAACAAATTAATATGGGAAAATTTATTGAAGATTATTTAGAGAATTGTAAAAACATTTCATTAATAGTTTTCTTAGTTGATATACGTCATAATCCTACAAATGATGATCTTCTTATGCTTGATTATATTAAAAGAACAAATTTACCTTATATTATAATTGCAAATAAAGCAGACAAAATTGCTGTAACAAAAGTTGATGCAGAAGTTGCTAGAATAAAAGAATTTTTAGGATTATCTTTTTCTATTTTGCTTCCATTTTCTGCTGAAAGAAAAATCTATACTGAAAATGTATGGAATGAAATTGAAAAATTTTTATAATTGTAACATATTATTTTTATATAAAAGAGCGGCCCGCCGGCATTCCAGCGGGTCGCTCTTTCCTTATTTAATTTTTACCTCGATCGTAGTGTCATCAATCTTTTGGATTGTTACACTGGCCATTGCCTTGAAGAAGTCTAAGCTTATAATAGCCTCAACACTGTCATTAAACCGAGGATCATCAGAAGTGCTGACCGCATATGCTGCGATCTTTCTTCTGTTTTTTCTTTCAATGGGTCTAGCGGAACGTAACAATACGTACCACCCATTGACGGGGATTAATTCGGCTACCTTTAGTTCATTTTTCTTTTTGTTCTTTTTCCGAAACATTCCTTTACCTCCTATCTTTCTATACTTTAATTATACCATAAATTAGGTCTTTTTTCATTTACTAATAACATGTTTTAACAATTTAAAACTATTTTTTATTTCTGTTGTTTATCAATACAATTCCAAATAAAGTTATAAGTGCTATTGTTGCTAAAATCGGTAACATATTTATTTTTCCTGTTTTAGGAGTTGTGTCTCCTGTTGTTGGAGCTGAAGCTGCTTCTCTTTCTGCCACAACATTATCATAATCAGTTTTATTCCACTCTGATGCCGTATTGTTTTTTGCAAATAACTGTATTCCTTCTGCCTTTATAGTTACTGTTAGAGTTGTTACAGTTGCATCAGGATCTGGATCAGTTTCACTTGTTAACCAAGTAATTGCTTTTGTAAAAAATAAATCTTTGCCTTCTCTTACAGCACTAGTTAAATTAGCTTTTGACACTGGAAAATAATAGTCTAAAGATTTGCCCTCATTATCTGATAATTGTTCTACATTTCCATTATCAATCTTATAATGTGTATAAGTTTTTCCATTAGTCTCTTTAGGAGTTAATCTTACTCCTAGCCATGCAAATCCATCAGGTCTATCACGATCTGCTCCTATAATTTTTAATTCTGCTGCAGAATACGTTACCTGTGCCACATCTTTTTTCTCTCCTGATTTTTGAACAGATATTGAAACTGTTGGCACAGTTCCTGCATTATGCAATGTATCTTCATTTGTAATATCAGATACTGTTACATATTCGCCATCTGTTTTTTGTCTTTCTGTTGTATCTGCCATTACTGGTATTATTCCAATCATTATAGTAATTACCAATAATATAGTAATTTTTAAAATTCTTTTCATCTTTTTCCCCTTTCAATTATTTTTTACATTTATATTCTCGAATTTTAAAAACATCACAAATGAACATGCTGAATATTTAAATTTAAACTTAAAATTCTTCTATCATTTATCTATTTTTAAACATAAAAAAGTCTTGAAAGTTGATACTTTCAAGACTTATTATTATTATTATTATTTATTAGTTTCTTTTAAGAATAACAGCTCCTGCTAATGTTACTACTGCAACTAGTCCTAATGCTGGTAAATAATTTTCTACACCTGTTTTTGGTGTTGTATCTTTTTCTGCTTTTTCAGCTTCTGCTTTCTTTGCTGTTTCTCTTGCTGCTACTGCATTGTTGTAGCTTTCTTCGTTCCATTCTGGATTTTCATCATTTTCATCATATACTAACATTTTATCAGCTTTTACTATTACTTTTAAATTAGTTACTGGTGCATCTGCTTCTTCTGATTCTTCCTCTTCTAACCATACAATTTGATCTGTATAAACTAAGTCTTTTCCACCTTTAACTGCTTCTTCTAGTTTTGCTGGTGTTACAGCTACATAATAATCAACTGATTTTCCATCATTATCTAGGTCTCCTTTTGATACTATGCTGCAGCTATATTTTGTATATGTTTCAGTAGGTGTTAATCTTACTCCTAGCCAAGCTGCATCTATTGGTCTAGATACTTCACCTTCACCTTTAGGAACTATTTTTAAATCAGCAGCTTTATAAGTAACTACTACTGTAGATACATTATCTCCTTCTTCTAAATCAATAGTTACTTCTGGTTCTCCAACTTCACCATTTGCGCTTATGCTATCTTCATTAGTAATATCAGATACTTTTATAGTTGTTCCTTCTTTTGTAGCACGTTCTTCAGTTTGAGCTGCAAATACTGGTAATACACATAATACTAATGCAATTGCTAGTATTGTTGTTATTGTTAATATTTTCTTCATATTTCTTTCTCCCTTCATAAAAAATATTTATATAATTTTAAAAAATTGAAAACCACTAAAAAAAGGCAAGCTAATATTATATTGCTTGTCTTATATTATTTTTAAGCATAACAAATAAACCTTCTTTTATTTGATTAGAAGTGTAACTCTCTCTCTCTCTCTCTCTCTCTCTCTCTCTTACAGTACCAAGGTTTACATTGCTTTTCATATTTATTTCCTCATTTTCTTAGTTTTGTCCATATTATCATTACAATCTTAATTTGTCAATATTTGCATTGAATATTCTTTTTCACAAAAAAATACCTCGAAAGATTTTCTTTCAAGGTATTTTTTAATATTTACTAATTTCTTTTAAGAACAACAGCTCCTGCTAATGTTACTACTGCAACTAGTCCTAAAGCTGGTAAATAATTTTCTACACCTGTTTTTGGTGTTGTATCTTTTTCTGCTTTTTCAGCTTCTGCTTTCTTTGCTTCTTCTCTTGCTGCTACTGCATTGTTGTAAGTTTCTTCATTCCATTTTTCTTCATTGTCTTCTTTATCAAATATTTTCATTTGATCAGCTTTAACTATTACTGTTAAGTAAGTTACTGGTGCACTTTCTTCATCAGATCCATCATTTTCTAACCATATAATTTTTTCAGTATAAACTAAGTCTTTTCCACCTTTAACTGCTTCTTCTAATTTTTCTGGTGTTACAGCTACATAATAGTCAACTGATTTTCCTTCATTATCTTCTATGTCTGCTTTTGATACTAAGCTACAGCTAAATTTAGTATATGTTTCATCGTCAACGGGTGTTAATCTTACACCTAGCCAAGCTGCATCCATTCCTCTATCTGTTCCATCTTTCATTCTATCAACTATTTTTAATTCAGCAGCTGAGTATGTAACTACTACTGTATCTGAGTTATCTCCTTCTGTTACAGTAACATCTACAGATGGTTCTCCTGCATCACTATGTAAGCTATCTTCATTAGTAATGTCTTCTACTTCTACAACTGATCCTGTTGCAGAATTGGCTGCAAATACAGGTAATACACATAATACTAATGCAATTGCTAGTATTGTTGTTATTGTTAATATTTTCTTCATATTTTTTTCTCCCTTCATAAAAAATATTTATTTAATTTTAAAAAATTGAAAACAACTAAAAAAGGCAAGCTAATATTATATTGCTTGTCTTATATTATTTTTAAGCATGACAAATAAACCTTCTTTCATTTTTTTAGAAGTGTAACTCTCTCTCTCTCTCTCTCTCTTACAGTGCCAAGGTTTACATTGTTTTTCATATTTATTTCCTCATTTTCTTAGTTTTGTCCATATTATCATTACAATCTTAATTTGTCAATATTTGCATTGAATATTCTTTTTCACAAAAAAATACCTCGAAAGATTTTCTTTCAAGGTATTTTTTAATATTTACTAATTTCTTTTAAGAACAACAGCTCCTGCAAAAGTTACTACTGCAACTAATCCTAGAACTGGTAAGTAATTTACTACACCTGTTTTTGGTGTATCATCTTTCTTAGATTCTTCCGTTGTATTTTGTGCAGGTTCTTCTTCTTTATTTGCTTCTACAGCTGCTTCATATATTTCTTCATCCCATACTTCTTCACTATTATCTTTATCAAATACAGTTGTATTTGCAATATTTAATACTACTGTTAATTTTGTAGTTGGCGCATCTTCGTCGTCAGCATCTTCACTTGTATACCAAGTATATGTTTTTTCGAAAATTACATATTTTCCATCTACTACTTTTCCATCTTCAATTGCTTGTTCTAATATATCTGCAGTTACTGGTATAAATCTGTTGTGGCATTGTGGATCTCCTAATGCTGTTACTGTGTCACTTCCAGACACTTTATAATGTGTATATTTTTGATCTTTTGGTGTTAATCTTACACCTAACCAAGCTGCATCTACTGGTCTTGAACCTTTTTCTGCTAATATTCTTAAATCAGCTTCATTATATGTAACTGTTATTACATCATTGTCTCCATCTGATACAACCTCAAATTCTACATTTGGTTTAGCACCTTCTGTATGTAAAGTGTCTTTATCAGTTATATCTGCTACATCTACAGTTTTTCCACTTTCATCTTTTGCATTTTCTGTAGAAGGATCTGGTTTAGAAGCAGCAAATGCTGGTGATACAAATAATACTAACGCAATTAGTAGTACTGTTGTGATTGTTAATATTTTTTTCATATTTTTTCTCCCTTCATAAAAAATATATATTTGATTTTAAAATATTGAAAACAACTAAAAAAAGGCAGGCTAAATAGAAATAGCTTGTCTTATATTATTTTTGGGTATAACAAATAAACCTTCTTTTATTTGATTAGAAGTGTAGCTCTCTCTCTCTCTCTCTCTCTCTCTCTCTCTTACAGCGCCAAGGTTTACATTGTTTTTCATAATTATACCTCATATTCATAGTTTAAGTCATATTATCATTACTAGCTTAGTTTGTCAACACTTATACCTTGAATATTCTTTTGCATA
Source organism: uncultured Clostridia bacterium (assembly GCA_947625895.1). Taxonomy (GTDB): domain Bacteria; phylum Bacillota; class Clostridia; order TANB77; family CAG-508; genus UMGS1994. The sequence goes on from CANQPZ010000007.1 coordinate 41,041, forward strand.
AAAAATACCTTGAAAGAAAAATCTTTCAAGGTATTTTTTATTAATACTTATTATTTTCTTTTAGAGATAACAATTCCTGCTAAAGTTGCTACTGCAACTAATCCTAATGCTGGTAAATAATTTACTATACCTGTTTTTGGTGTATCATCTTTTTCTTCACCTTTTGTTGATGGTACTGTGTAATCTCCTTCAACTACTACACTATTTACTGTAACTTTTCCTTCACCTTCATTTATAACTGTAAATCCAGCTACAGCTCCTGTAATGTTTACATTGCCTTGAAGAACAGTTAATTTTGCATTTGCATCTGTTTTAGCTTCTTCTATTGCACCTTCTGCATAATCTCCTACAAAATATGTTTCTCCTATTTTAACAGCTACTGCTTCTTCTGCTGTATCAAATAATGTTACTTCTGCGCCATCTGAATCTATAACACCATTTGCTAAGTATAAGTCTAATTGACTTTTATCAGCAGAACTTCCAATAACTGTCATTCCTTCACGGTTCATAACTACTAATGAATCACCATCTGTTTCTACAGAGTTGATTGTTAAAACTGCATCTTCACTTCCTATGTTTCCTATAGCTGAAGTGTTGTCTGAAGTTGTGTTTACTGTTGCTCCAGTAATTGACATATTTCCTTCATTTCTTAATGCATAGAAATTTCCTTGTTCATCAAATGTTGCTGCTTTAACATATGCTATACCATTATTGCTTAAAAGTTCATTTGAACCTGTTACTTTTACATTATCTTCAATTGTTAAAACACCTGATTCTGTATTTTTAATTACAGGAATATTATTAACTTTTGTTGTTCCTGTAATTTCACCTGTTTTAATTACTAATGTTCCTGCATTATATATTGTTGGAACATCTTCTGTTCCTGTTCTTTGGTAAATTTTTCCTGAATTTCCCTTAGAATCAACAATTGTTAATTTTCCACCTGGAAATACATTTATTGTAGAACAATTTGTTGAAAAATTCGTTAATGAAAATCCATTTAAATCAAGTTCTATATTTTGTCCTGCTTTAGCCTCAATGTCCATTCCCGCGTTGTCTGATGCACTATAAACTGCATTTCTGTTTAATTTCATTTTAACAACACCTTGGTCATCTGGTTCTTCTTTGTCAATTGGGCATCCAGGCCATGTCTCGTTTGATGCATCAAAAGCAAATGTTCTCATTGGAAATGAAATTACTGTTGAAAATAAAGCTATTATTGCTATTGCTGCAACTACAAATATAATTCTTTTAGTCTTTTTCATACCTTTCTTCCTTTCTTTTTATATATTTTTTAATATTAAAAGCAATTCAAAAAAGACAGGCTAAATAGAAATAGCTTGTCTTATATTATTTTTGGGTATAACAAATAAACCTTCTTTTGTTTGATTAGAAGTGTAGCTCTCTCTCTCTCTCTCTCTCTTACAGTATCAAGGCTTACGTTACTTTTCATGATTATACCTCATATTCATAGTTTAATTTATATTATCATTACCATCTTAAATTGTCAATAATTGCAATAAGTATTCTTTTGCAAAAAATACCTTGAAAGATTTTACTTCCAAGGTATTTTTTATTAACATTTATTATTTTCTTTTAAAGATAACAACTCCTGCTAAAGTTACTACTGCAACTAGTCCTAATGCTGGTAAATAATTTACTATACCTGTTTTTGGTGTATCATCTTTCTTAGATTCTTCAGTATCATTAGTATTAGCATTTGGATCTATTACTTCTCCATTTTCATTTTGTTCTAATCCTTCTGCAAGGTATTCAGTTACATCACTTGAATATGTTCCACCTTTTACAAGTAGAACTGCATCTTCACCAACATTTAATACTTCTGTGCCTTCTGGTGAAGTAAATTTTCCATTTTCTATCGTAATACTTCCACCATCAATTGATACTGCTGCTGTTCCTGTACTTTCTAAATTTCCGTCTTCAATGACTGTTGTTCCATTATGATTAACCAATGCTGCTGTAGTACCTGAAATACTTCCTCCTGATATTGTTAATTCAGGTTCTGTGCTGCTAGATGCTCCTTTTATGTTTCCAACTACTGATGTATTTGTTGATGTTCCAGTTATTGCTGTTTCTCCTGAAATTGTCATTGTTCCTTCATTTCTTACTGAATAGAAATTTCCTGTTCCTTCAACAGTTCCACCAGATAATGTTGCTGTTCCTAAGTTTTGGATACATTCATTTGCTCCAGTTACTTTTCCTCCTGTCATTGTCAAACTTCCATTTGATTCATTTCTTATAATTGCTAAATTATCAGTTTTTGTAACATTTGTTATTGTTCCACTTTCTATAACTAATGTTCCTTTGTTTACTATTGTTTCAACACCATTTGTTCCTTCTTTTTGAGAAATTGTTCCTTCACCTTCTGAATCCTTAATAGTTAAACTTCCACCATTTTCGATAACTATTGTTGCATTAGGAGTAGAATAGTTAGTAAACTTATGTCCTTTTAAGTCAAGTACTACTGTATCTGTGCTTCTAACAGTAAAATCTTCATCTGCATCACCTGTAAGTTCAACTAAATATGAACCATCTTCTTGTGCTGTTGAAGTAACATTACTTCCAGTATATTGAATGCATTCATTTACTTCTCTTGTACTTTCATCATCTGCACAATATGTTGCAAATAAATTTATTGATGATAATAATAGTGAAATAACTAATAGTACTGCAATTAATACTGTTTTTTTACTTTTTTTCATGTCTTTCATCCTTTCTTTTTATATATTTTTAATATTAAAAACAATACAAAAAGACAGGCTAAATAAAAATAGCTTGTCTTATATTATTTTTGGGCATAACAAATAAAACTTCTTTTTGATTAGAAGTGTAGCTCTCTCTCTCTCTCTCTCTCTTACAGTGCCAAGGTTTACAAGTTTTCTCATTTATTTGTTTTTCCCTTCATTATTTTTTTCTTTAATTATTATACTATTTTGAGTTTCTATTGTAAATATTGTTACATTTTTGTATAAAAAATGAGATATTTTTAATATATCTCATTTTCATCATCTTTATTGTATTTTTTTCTTAATCATCTTCAATGCTTTTGGTCTTTCTAATGTTATTTCATGTCCGCAACCAACACATTCTAATTTAAAGTCTACTCCGACTCTTTTTATTTTCCATTGTTTGCTTCCACAAGGATGTTGTTTTTTAGTTTCAACAATATCACCTATATTATATTCCATTATTAACCTCTTATTTTAATCTTGATTTAACGCATTCTTCTCCAAGAACTTTTATTATTTCATAAAGGTCTGGTGTGTTTGCTCTTTTGGTTAATGTTACTCTTATTACTGTACTTATATCACCAACATGTCCTTTATAATTATCTGGATTTGCTTTATATTCTTTAACTTCTCTTGCATATCCTAGCTTTTCAGCTAAGTCTTTCATTTTGTTAAACCATGTTTCTTTATCATCATTAATATCAAAATAGTTTTCAACATACTCTTTTGTTATAGTTTTTATTTCATTTGGATCTGTTATTTTTTGATACTCATATTCTTTGATTTTTTCAAATTCATCATCAAACATGTATATAATGCTATTTTTAACATCAGACCATTTTGCTATATCTTTTCTTGGTTTCTCATTTCCTCTTTCAATATTAAATATTTTTAAACTATATTCTTTATCTCTGTTTAAAAGTTCGTATAATTCTTTATCATATTGTTCTGACCAATTTAAAACGTAGTTTAGGACTTCTTCTCCACTATAACGAGAAATTACACCTTTAGATACATCTAAAAGCTTTGTCATGTCAAATAAAGCTCCACTTACTCCCATTTTATTTATTTCGAATTTAAATTCTTTTATGTCTTTATCTTTATTTCCTTTTCTCCAACCTTCAAAGTTTGAATTTGCAATATTCATTAAGTATTCTTCAACAGCTTCTTTAGGTATTCCCTCTTCTTTATAATAGCTTACTGCTGCTTCAGGATCTTTTCTTTTACTTAATTTTCTCTTGTTTCCATTTTCTTCTTTCATAATTGGAGCTATATGTGCATATTTAGGAGCTTTAAATCCTAAGCAATAGAATAATTGTAAATGTAATGGAACTGATGCTACCCATTCATCACTACGTATAACTAAATTTGTTCTCATTAAATGATCATCAACTGCATGTGCAAAATGATATGTTGGTAATCCATCTGATTTTATAATTATTACATCTTGATCATTTTCTGGGAATTCAATATTTCCTTTTATTACATCTTTATGTTTTATTTTTCTATCTGGATTTCCTGGAGATTTTAATCTTATTATATATGAGACTCCATTTTTTATTTTTTCAATAGCCATATCTATAGGCATATTTCTGCATTTTGTCCATTTTCCATAGTAGCCTGTTCTTTCTTTTGCTTTTGTTTGATTTTCTCTTATTTGTTCAAGCTCTTCTGGTGTACAAAAGCATGGATAAGCCATTCCTTTTTCTATTAAATACTTAGCATATGCTTCATATATTTCTTTTCTTTGACTTTGAATATATGGTCCATAATTTCCTTTGTCACTACCGTTAGTTCCTACAGTTTCATCTGGAGATAATCCATAATCGTCTAATGCATCTATTATTTCTTTTACACCATTGTCAACTTCTCTTTTTTGATCTGTGTCTTCGATTCTAACAAAGAAAACTCCTTCTGTTTGCTCTGCTAATTTCTTAGCTACTAAACTTTGATATAAACCACCTATATGTACAAATCCTGTTGGACTTGGAGCGAATCTTGTTACTACTGCCCCTTCTTTTAAATTTCTTTCAGGATATTTTTCTTCATAATAAGAAATGTCCTTTGCATCTGGAAATATGATATTTGCTAAATCTTTGCTATCCATAAAATCTCTCCTTTTTAAATTTACAGTTGGCATTATATCAAATATTGATATGTTTTACAATTCCTTTTACTTTTTTAATTGCAGTTAAATATAAAAAAATATTTTAGATTACGATATGACTTTTTCTACTCCTTACTGGTTGGATTCGCTGAAACTGTAGAAAATTAATTTTCACAGTTTCAAGCTCACCTGCCCAAGCTGCGCGTCGATACGAAAAAGTAATATCTTCATCTAAAATATTCTTATTAATAAATTTAAACTTCCATTATTATAGGTAATATCATTGGGTTTCTCTTAGTCTTTGCAAAAATATAATCTCTCAAAGAATCTTTAAGTTTTGATTTGATAGTTGCCCAATCCCTTATTCCATTTTCTTCTAACTCACGAACTTCATCATGAAGCATTTTCTTAACATCTTCCATTAAGTTTTCTGACTCACGAACATATACAAAACCTCTTGAAATTACATCTGGTCCTGCAACAATTTCGCCAGTAGAACCGTCCATTGACATTACAACAATAATTAAGCCATCTTGTGATAGATGTTGTCTGTCTCTTAAAACTATGTTTCCTACATCTCCAACACCTAATCCATCAACCATTACTTTTCCAAATGGTACACTACCAGTTAAAGCAGCTTCATCTTCATTTAATTCTAGTATTCTTCCATTAGTTGTTAAGAAAATATTTTGTGGTTCAACACCAACCTTTTTAGCTGTTTCGCTATGAGCTATTAAATGTCTATATTCACCATGAACTGGTATAAAGTATTTAGGTCTTATTAATGATAACATTAGTTTTTGTTCCTCTTGACAAGCGTGTCCTGAAACATGTATGTCTTCAAGTGAACTATATACAACTTCTGCTCCAATTTTCATTAAATCGTCTATTACTTTTGCTACATATTTTTCATTTCCTGGTATTGGGTTTGCAGATATTATAACCAAGTCATTTGCTGTAATTGTAACTTTCTTATGATCTCCTGAAGCCATTCTTGTAAGTGCTGACATTGTTTCTCCTTGGCTTCCTGTTGTTATTATAACTAATTGCTCATCTGTATAATTTTTTATCATATCAATGTCTATAAATACATTTTTAGGAACATCAATATATCCAAGTTCAATGGCAGTATTAATCATATTTATCATGCTTCTTCCACATACTGCAATTTTCCTATTGTTCGCAACTGCAGAATTAACAATTTGTTGAACTCTGTGGACATTTGAAGCGAAAGTTGCAACTACAATTCTTTTAGTGCAGTTAAAGAATAATTTATCAAAAACTTCTCCAACTGTACTTTCAGACATCGTGTATCCTTTACGTTCAGAGTTTGTACTGTCAGATAATAAAGCTAATACTCCTTTGTTTCCTAGTTCTGCTAATCTTCCGAAATCCATTCTTTCATCATCTATTGGTGTATAATCAATTTTAAAGTCACCTGTATGTACTACAGTTCCTGCTGGTGTATGAATTGCTAAAATAACTGCATCTGGTATACTATGGCAGCTTTTAATAAATTCAACTCTCATTTTTCCAAGTGTAATTGTTTGTCCTTGATTTACTATTTTCAATTTTGTGCTTTTTAATAATTTATGTTCTTCAAGCTTATGGCTAATTAAACCAGCTGTTAGCTTTGTTGCATAAATTGGCACATTAATTTTTTGTAGTAAATATGGAATTGCTCCAATATGATCTTCATGACCATGTGTTATTACAAGTCCTCTAATTTTGTCTTGATTTTTTTCTAGATATGAGAAATCAGGTATTACTAAGTCAATTCCTAGCATATCATCTTCTGGAAATGCTAAACCACAGTCAACAATAACTATGTCATCTCCATATTCAAATACTGTAATGTTTTTACCAATCTCTTGAAGTCCTCCAAGTGGTATTATTTTTAATTTTTCTTTTTTAAATCCAAATTCTAAATTATCATCTTTTTTTCTTCTTACATTTCTGTTATTTGGACTTTTTCTTTCTTGTTTTACTTCTTTAACAAGATTATTATTATTTTTCTTTCTTCTCATTTGCTTTTTTATATTCTGATTTTTCTGAATATTTTGAGAAGTGTTCTTTTCGTTTCCTTCCATTTTCTTTTCCTTTCTAATGTAAATTGTCTGAAGTTAATCTTCATACTTTAAATGCTATATAAAATCTCAAATTATAAATAAAGTCAGTTCTATCTAATTAAAGCATTAGATAAAAAACTCTTTATATCAATATTTTGACATAAAGAGCTAATGATTCACTATTTTATTTTCCGTTCACTTTTTCTTTTAAATACATTTTTTATTTTTCTCTAATTTTAACCACAAAATATAAAAACAATTAAAAAATTGTTTTATCCTTTTTATTAAATTTTTCCGAACCATTTTCTCTTTTTTATTTTATATATACATCTCATCTTTATCGCCTCATGCGATAACATCTACCTGTAATTATACTATTTTTACTGATTTTTGTCAAATTAGACGTATTTGTAATTGAAATATTGCCTCAATTGTGTTATTATTAAAGATGAAATAAATATTAGGAGGTGCCTTTATGGGTAGAAGAACGGAAATGTTCGTTCGGGAGATCGGTTTATCCGATCGTGTTGGCTATTTAAGAATCTCTAGGCTTGAGGACATCGGCGACTACGTAAGTTTTATGGCTGCTGATTCCTTACAGGAGGCTACGGAGCGGATTGAGCATTATCAAAGGATGCACAACACTAAGCTTTACGGGCTGTTCTCCAAGTCTAACCGTCTGATTGGAGTGATGGATGCAGTACATTATCCTGGCGATAATTATGCCACTGTGTCATACTTCATTGGAAAACGGTATCGGGGAAACGGCTATGCGGAGCTGGCAATTAAAATTCTTTTCGATACTTTGGATGTTGATGAGCTTCACTTCGAAGTTCACGAGCTGAACTCAGCAAGTCATAGGGTCCAGCAGAAACTTCATTCAAGGGTCTTGAATTATAATAAGTATTGCACATACGTATATCCTGGATTCTGACAGCTATAATATTTATTCAAAAAAGGAGAGTCGCGGTATAATAACCGCGGCCCTCTTCTTTTATTATTTAATATCATCATATTCTTTATTTTTTCTATATATATAATAAATAATGATAGCTGATAATAATACAGCTCCACTAACTGCTATTGTT
>CANQPZ010000008.1 GCA_947625895.1 uncultured Clostridia bacterium
CCCAATTCAGTATAGAACTGAACTGGGATTTAAGTAAGTTGCTTTTTTATTGTCTACTTTTAATTGACAACTTCATATTAATTTAACTACTTTTTTATTTTCAAAAGTTTTTATAATTAAAGTTAAAAATAAAAAATTTCTTGCAATATTTTATAAAGTATGCTAAAATACTTAACGTTAACCTTACTCATATCAAAAGATATGGGTTATATAGCCAAAAGGAGGTGGAGATAATGAACAAATATGAAAGCATAGTCATTATTAATCCAAGTTTAGAGGAACAAGCAATTAAAGAATTGATTACAAAATTTACAGACTTAATTAATAGTGATGGAAAAGTTGAAAATGTAGACGAAATGGGTCTAAGAAAATTAGCTTATGAAATTCAAAAGAAATCAGAAGGTTATTATGTAGTATATTCTTTTGAAGCAAACCCACAATTAATTGCAGAACTAGAAAGAGTCTACAGAATTACTGATGGAATAATGAAATTTATTACAGTAAGAAAAGATTAATAATATTAAGGAAAACCTTTAATATAGAAAGGTGGAAATAATGAACAAAGTTGTATTAATGGGAAGACTAACTAGAGATCCCGAAACAAGATATACACAAACAAATAATACTTTAGTAGCATCATTCACTTTAGCTGTAAATAGAAGATTTGCAAGACAAGGTGAAGAAAGACAAGCAGATTTTATTCCAGTTGTTGCATGGAGCAAAACAGGTGAATTCTGTAGTAAATATTTCAAAAAGGGACAACAAGTTGGTATAATTGGTAGAATACAAACAAGAAATTGGGACGATGATCAAGGTCAAAAACATTATGTTACAGAAGTAATTGCTGAAGAAGCATACTTTGCTGATAGCAGAAAAGATGGAGCTGGAGATAATTTTGAAAATACTTTTGGAACAGCAGTTTCTGAAAGCCAAGAATTTCAAGTTTCATCAGATGATGATCTACCATTCTAAAATTATAAAAGATTGGGGGTATTAAAATGGCTGATAATAAGAAAAATAGAAAAAATAATAGAAACAATAACATGGATGATGATTTTAATCCAAAATTCAGAAAAGTTAGAAAAAAAGTTTGCCCACTATGCAGTGATAAAAACTTTGAATTAGACTATAAAAATGCTGAACAATTAAAAAAATTCATCAATGATAAAGGTAAAATATTACCAAGAAGAGCAACAGGTGCTTGCGCAAAACATCAAAGAGAAATAACTTTAGCTGTTAAAAGAGCAAGACATATTGCTATATTACCATACACACAAGATTAATAAATAAAAAGAACGTTGAAAAATCAACGTTCTTTTTTTATGTTATTGTCCTCCGGACGAGTTACTTAATTTTACCGAGATAACACTTCCTTCTGGAACTTCTGTACCAGCCAGAACATCTTGAGAAACTACTTTACCAGAACCTTCAACAGAAATATTCAGATTAACCGATAGTAAAGAATTTTTTGCCTGGTCAGCAGATTTTCCAGTTAAATCAGGAACTTGTTTTTGTTCTCTAGCAGCACCTTCAGTATATAAACAAATTACTGAACCAGTTTGAAGTGATGTACCAGCAATAGGATATTGATATGTAACAGTGACATCTGATCCAGCAGATGATTTTAATATAACTTGAAATCCAGATTTCTCTAAGATCGTTTTAGCTTCTGATAAACTTTTACCAGTAACTGTTGGAACTGTTGGAAGTTTTATCGTATTTTCAGAAGTGATAGTTGATGTAATTCCTAAATGAGGTAATACTTCAGTCAATATTTGAGAAGCTACAGGAGCACAAACTGTACCACCTTGATGACTTCCTGCAGATGGATTTTTTAAAACAACTAAAACTGCAACTTCAGGATTTTCCACTGGAGAAATAGCTATAAATGAAGCTGTATAACCTTCTTCTGGTCTAGCAACAGGTGGCTCTGATGTACCACTCTTACCACCAACTGAATATCCAGGTACTGCAGCATTTTTACCAGTACCATCACTAACGACAGATCCCATTAGATCTTTTATTTTATCAGAAGTTGATTTAGAAATAACTTGTCTAACTTTTACAGGTTCAAGTTCTGTAACAACTCCTGTATCAGGATTAACTAATTTACTAACAATACGGGGTTGCATTAAATCGCCACCATTAACACATGCACAAACTGATGTGATAAGTTGTAATGGAGTAATTGTAAAACGTTCTCCAAAAGACATTGTTGCAAGTTCTACTTCATTACATTTGTCATACTCATAGAAGTAACCGCTTGCTTCACCTGGTAATCTAACACCAGTTTTTCCTAATAATCCAAAACCTTGTAAATATTTATAGAATAATGGTTTACCTATACGTTGGCCTAATTGTATAAAAGCAGGGTTGCAAGAATTTTGAAGAGCAGTTCTTAAAGTTAAAGGGCCATGAGCAGCTTTTGCCCAACAATTAATATCTGTACCGTTTGCACCTCCAACATGATAAGTATGATTACAAATAAAATCATTACTAGTATCAGTTTCAACCAAGTTTTCTTCTAGTCCAATAGCAGATGTTATAATTTTAAAAGTAGAACCAGGTTCGTATCCATCCGAAATAGGTTTATTACGCCACATTTGGAAAAGTGCGGCATTTTTATCCTCTTGAGATAAACTATCCCAAATTTGTTGAAGATCTGGAGTATTTGGTGTATATGGATCATTTAGATTATAAGTAGGGTAACTAGCAACAGCTAAAAGATCACCAGTAGAAGGTTTCATAACAATAACACAACCACCATCAGCCTTATTTAAAATAATTGCTTGCTCTAAGAATTTTTCTGAAATCTGTTGTACTTCAGCATCTATAGTCAAATATATATCATTACCATTTTGGGCTGGTATGTATTGCTCATTTTCATCTGATATAGCTTGTTTATTAACATTTGTTGAAGTGACAATTCTTCCTGGTGTACCTGAAAGTTCATCATTCCAAGAATTCTCTATACCATCAATACCTGTATCAGTTCCATAAAATCCAATAATATTAGAAGCAACATTATTATATGGATATGTTCTTTTTGAATCTTCGTCTATATTTATTCCAGAGGCAATATTGTTATCAGAAATCCACTTATTTAATTTATCTATAGAAGTTTTATCAACCCTTCTAGCAATAGTAATTATAGAAGAATTTGAATTAAGGTTATTCATGACATCATCATAATTTAAAGAAAAGATATCTGAAAAACCTTCTGCTAAAACCTCTTTAGGTACAGCAGATTTATCATTATAAAAAACTTTACCATTGTTGATTGTAACAGTATCAACACTTGAACTAATTGCTAAAATCTTATTTGTTGAATCATAAATTGTTCCTCTTTTACTAGCTAGAATCTGACTTGTTGTTTGTTGCTTATATGCATTTTCTTTATATTCAGCGCCTTTTACAAATTGTATATATCCAATTCTAATAAGCAGAGCAAGAAAAGCAAGAAAAAACACTGTAAGTAAGCATAAAGAACGGATATTATATGATTGCTTACTAGTAACAGAAGCTGCTTTTTTTGACTTCTTGGTAATTCGTTTCTTTCCTATTATAATCACCTCTTTTGTACATCTAAATAACATAATTATTTTATTATATAGAAAACTAAAAATCAATATGATATAATACAAAACAGGTGATAAAATCAATGAATTTAATTGAAGAAACAAAGTTAATAATGAAACAAAATAATATTGTTGCCAATAAAAAATTAGGTCAAAATTTCTTAATTGATGAAAATGTAGTGGATAATATAGTAAATTCAGCAGAAATAAAAAAAGATGACCTAGTAATTGAAATCGGACCAGGTCTTGGTACTTTAACAAGTAAGCTTGTTGAAAAAGCAGGAAAGGTAATTTGTATAGAACTTGATCAAAGAATGATAAAAATACTAACCAATAGATTTAAATTTTATGATAATCTTGAACTAATTAACGAAGATATATTAAAAGTGAACTTAAAAAAGATAATAAGTGAAAATAAAAAGAATGGTAATATTACAAACGCAAAAATAGTTGCAAATCTTCCTTATTATATTACAACACCAATAATAATGAAATTATTAGAGGATAAACTAGATATTGAAAGTATAACAGTAATGGTTCAAAAGGAAGTTGCACTTAGACTAGCAGATAAACCGGGAGGAAAAGAATCTGGAAGTATAACTTATACGATTTGGTATTATACGGAACCAGAAATAGTTTTAAATGTACCTAGTCAATCATTTATTCCAGAGCCAGAAGTTCAATCAGCTGTAATAAAATTTAATGTTTTAAAAGAACCAAGAATAAAAGTGGAAAATGAAGATTTGTTTTTTAAGGTAATAAAATCAGCCTTTATGCAAAAAAGAAAAACTTTAGCAAATGCGTTAACAAATGCAAAAATATTTGAAGATAGAGAAAAAGCTGAAAATGTGTTAGAAACACTCGGATTAGACAAAAAAATTAGGGGAGAAAAGCTAACTTTGGATGATTATAAAAAAATTGTACATGTACTAAATAAGTAAAACTAAAAATTAAATCAATATGAGAAAGAGGATTTTAAGATCCTCTTTTTTTGTTGTCTTACAATAAAAAATTTTAATATAAAAATTAAAAATACGAGATAAACATTGTTTACATAAATAAAAAACGTGAAAAAACTTTATCCGTAACATTATTTTAAAAAAAATGTAATATTTTTGCAATAAAACATTGAAAAAAAGTCTGTTCTATTGTATAATAGAAGTGCAGGCTTGGCAAAACGTGAAAGCCTACGGAAAGAAGATATCTAAGGAGGATGTTAATATGTTAAAAAAAGATAGAGTTGGCAAAATAATAATAGCGATATTATTAATTTTTTGTTTTACAGTAACAAATTGCTTTACATTGCTTTCAACTCTAAGCTTTGCAGAAACTAATGAACTTGGAAAACAGGATTCTGACAGTTCATCTGCAAATGTTGAATATGATGTGAATTTTATCAAAGATAATGAACTAAGAGGTTATGAATATGAAGGAGAGACTAGCGAAGAGGGCTTAGCACTTTATCTTAAAGCAGAAGTAAAAAATGAAGGTTACTTAAAAAATGCTAGGATCTTAATTGAATCAGAAAATGGATTATCTTTTGATATAGCAGATGAAGATTCAGAAAACTTTAAAATAGAAGATAACATTATTAATCTAGCCAATATAAGTGCAGGAGAAAAAGTAGAATTATCTATACCTGTAAAATACAAACAAAGAGATGATATCAATAATTTAAGCAAAAAAATTAATGCTAAATTAATTGGTACATATGTAGATAATTCAGGTAAAGAAAAAGGAATATATGAAAATATAGTACTTAGATTAGTTTGGAAAACAAACTCTGAATATACTATTTCTTCAAAAGTTGAAAAATATATTCCATATGGACAAGGTATAATAGTTCAAACAAGTATTAAATCAGAAATACCTGAAAACAATACATTTGTTGGAAAAGAAAATATAGAAATTGAAGCATTAAAGTTAGACGGATGTAAAATAGAAAAGGTTTCTATTCTAAGAAAAAATGGAGAAGAATTATCACAAGATAATTGGAAATATGATGAAGAAAATAACAAAATAACTATTAACTTTGAAAATTCATCAGAATCAATTAAATCTGAAGAATTTCTTGTTACATATATTTTCTCAGGAGAAGCCAAAACAGATATGCCATTTAAAATTAATTCTAAAATAAATGGTACTATTTTCATGTTTGGAAATAATGAAGAAATTTCTGCAGAAAAAGATGAAGAATATGAAATAAGCAAACAAGTTGGTGAAATTATAACATTTGATTCGGGAGCAACAGAAGCTGTTAATATCGGAAACTTAGTGGCTAACAAATATGCAGATGCAGAAAATTATGCAATAACATATCAAAACCAAATAATTGCAAATATTTCAGCAACAGATTTAGTTGAAGGTATTTTAATAAAAGACATAAATGAAGTATTTGAAGTTGATGAAGATAATTTACCTACAAGTTCTTATTATAAAACTGTTAGAGTTTCAAAAGATAATTTTGAAAAAATTCTAGGAACAGACGGAAAAATAGAATTTATAAATGAAGAACAACAAAAAGTTGCAGAAATAAACTCAAACACAATAGTTGATGACCAAAACAATTATGTTATTTCTTTTGAAAATAAAGAGAGCAGATTGAATATAAAAACTTCAGCTCCAGTTTCAGAAGGAAACTTAATAATAACTGTTGAAAAAGAAATGACTAACACAGAATACTCTATCGAACAATTAAAAACATTCTCAAATATAAATACAAAATATGAAGGAAACATATTATATGTTGGAAATGTAGAAGATAAAATTTCTACAATAGAAAACAAAATCAGAATAGATAAACCAAGAACAAAAGTAGACTTTACAATATCAAGAAATACATTAAGTACAATTGCAGAAAATAAAGATATTGAATTTACTATTAAATTTAACAACGTAAGTGAAGACATTGATTTATACAAAAATCCTAAATTCCAAATGGTATTACCAGAATATATTGATGACATTGAAGTTACAAATGTTGCTATAGCTAATAATGAGGATGTATTCAATATAGTTGAAGCCAATATTGATGAAGATGAAAATGGAAGAAAAATTATAAACTTAAGTTTAGAAGGATTACAAACAAAATACAATTTAAACAAACTAACAAATGGTACAAACATAATAGTTAGAGCAAATATCAATCTTAATATATACACACCATCAAAACAAGAAAAAGTAATATTAAAGTATTCAAATGAAAATGCTACAAGCTATGAAAATGAAGTAGATGGAATGGGAAATGCAGAAGTTGATATTACTTATAAAGCACCAGTTGGAATGGTAAGTGTAAATAAAATTTCTAATTATAATGATGAAGGAAGCTCAATAGTTTCAGTAGAACAAGGAAAAGTTACAGATAAAATTGAAATATTTGATGAAGCTAAAGTTGCTACTATGGATATTTTAGTTATGAATAATAATGAAAATAATAGTAGTGATATTAGAATCTTAGGACGTATCCCATTTAAAGGAAATAAAGATGTAAAAACAGGAAAAGATTTAGGAACAACGATAGACACAACATTAGTAAGTGAAATAACAGAAAATAACGAAAACTTAGCAAGTGCTACAATATACTATTCAAAAAATGGTGAAGCTACAGATAATTTAGAAGATCAAAAAAACGGATGGACAACAGATACTTCTAATCTATCTGAAGTTAAATCATACTTAATAGTAGTTAATAATTATGAAATGAAACCAGGAGAAATATTAAGATATTCTTATCAATATCAAATTCCTGCAAATCTAGAACATAATACAGACATATATGGATCATTTGAAGTTATTTATAATGACTTAAAAGATGTAGCAACAACTACTGAAGTTTCAACACCAGATGTAGTTGGACTTACAACAGGTGTAGGAACACAAATTGAAGCTAAATTAACAGCCAATATTAAAGATAGCGTTAAAGAATATGAAAAACTAAAATATACATTAGAAATAAAAAATACTGGAACAGAAAATGCTGAAAATGTTAAAATAAGTGCTCAAATACCAAATGGTGCAACACTTGCAACATATTCAAGTCAAGCATCACTTGTAACATCTAAAGGATGGACTTTAAAATCAGACAGAACAGTAGAAAAAACAATTAAATTAATAGAACCAGGTAAATCACAAAAATTAGAATTCTATGTACAAGCAAATAAATTACCAACAATTGAACAATATTATGCTAATTATGAAGGATTTACTAAAAATAATGATGGTACATACAGTATTATAGAAAAATATTTAGATGAAAACGGAAACGAAAAATCTAATGAAATAAAAATAGAAAATATACCAGAAATTAGCTTAACTTCTGAAGCTTCAATTTCTGCAAAAGATTTAGCAAAAGAATTAAAAGTTAAATCTGAAGATGTAAAAGTTGAAAAATCAAACTTAACAGCAGAAGAAATTATTTCAAGCGAAGAAAATATTGCAAAAGTTGGAGAGACTATAGAAGCTAAAATACAAATTAAAAATAATAGTTCAGAAGTAATGAATAACATTAATGTAACTAAACAATTACCAGAAGGATTTATATATGAAGAAAGTTATATTAGAGGTTATGAAGCTGATGGTATAACAATAAAGAAGATAGAATCACAAGGATACAATTCAATTGACAATAATATTACATGGAACATTGAAAGCCTAGAACCAGGAAGAACAGTAATTGCAATAGCAAAATTAACTGTTGGCGAAATGAAAGAAAATGTATATAAAGATACAATTCCAACAATTACAAATATTATAGTTAATGGTGAACAATATCAAGCTGGAGAAGTCGGAATAGAAATAGGAAGACCAAATCTAGAAGTTAATCAAAAATCAAAACAAACTAATAAATATATAAAAGTTGGAGATGAAATACAATACATATTTAATGTTAAAAATACAGGATCTATAGTTGCAAACGATGTAACATTAAATGACATGTTACCAGATGAATTACAAATAAGAAAATTAGTATATACATCTGATGGAATAGAAGTTTCAAAAGTTGTTACAGAAAACACAGATGCAACAGTTTATACAAGTATCCAACCAAATAGTGAAATGGAAGTACAAGTTACAGCTAAAGTTTTAGACATCAATTCACAACAAAAAACTATTACAAATGCTGCTGATGTAAAAGCAAATAATGTAGGAACATTAAAAACAAATGTTGTTGAAAACATAATTGAAAGAACAGGAATACAACAAAATACTTCAAACAGTTCGAACAAATATAATAACTCAAATCCATCTGCAGAACCATATAATGAAAATAGAAATAATACAGAAAATATTAAACAAAAATATGAAATAACAGGTACTGCATGGTTAGACAAAAATAGAAATGGAAGCAGAGATAATGGAGAAAACAAATTATCTGGAATTGAAGTAAAATTAATAAATACAGTAACTAACCAAACTATAGCAACTGATGTAACAACATTAGATGGTGAATACAAATTTGAAAATCTAGATAATGGTGAATACCAAGTAATATTCTATTATGACAATACAAAATACGGACTAACAGATTATAAAAAACAAGGAGTTGCAGATAACATGAATTCTGATGCTATAGTTGCTAAAGAAGGAAATGTTAATATTGCAACAACTGACATCATAAAAATAAATAATGGTAGTCAATCTAGCACAGATATAGGATTAATTGAAGCAACAAAATTTGATTTATCTTTAGATGAAACAATTACAAAAGTTACAGTACAACATAAAGATGGAACAAAATCATATAATTTCAATAATGAAAAATTAGCTAAAATAGATATTAATTCTAAATATTTAAGTAATGCAAAAGTATTTGTAGAATATACATTTACAATAAAAAATGAAGGAGAAGTAGACGGATATGTAAAAAATCTTGTAGATTACTTACCTTCAGACCTAGAATTTAACACAGAGTTAAATAAAAACTGGTATAAAGGAAACGATGGAAATCTTTATACTGAACAATTAGCAAATAGCCCAATAGCAGCAGGAGAGACAAAAACTGTAAAACTTACACTAACAAAAACAATGACAGAAGAAAATACAGGTATTGTAAACAATCAAGCAGAAATCGCTGAAAGTTACAATAAAGCAGGAATAGCTGAAGAAGATTCAGAAGCTAAAAATAAAGATCCTAAAGAAGATGATTTATCATCTGCAGACTTAATCATAGGTGTAAAAACAGGTGATACATTAATCTATCTATCCGCTGTAATTGCAATAACAGTAGCACTAATTATAGTTGCAATAATAATTAAGAAGAAAAAATTAATTTTAAAACTCCAATTAAAATTTGGAAAGGAGGTGTAGCTCTAATGAAAAGGATGAAAAAAGTATTTGTATCAATAATAATACTAGCAGCAATTATATTATTAGCTTATGCAGGTTCTATAGTTTTAGGACAAGCTACAAATGAAATGATATCAGAAGATGGTACATTACCAGAAAGCTTTCCTTACATAGAATATAGCACATTAATAAATGATCCATACATATTATGTTGTGGAAAAGGTATAACATTAAATGGTGCAGCAAGAGCTATTGTAAGTACAGGTGGCCAATCTCAATCTGAACCATATTTAACTGAAAATGATATAGGAAAGAAACTATTTGAACAATCTCAAAATGCTAGTGGATACGTAACTTCAGATAGCTTTTCAAACCCTTATACAGCAGTAACAAGTTATACAATTGGATTCTATACAGAATCTGAACCTAAAATAGCTACACCGATTGAAGCATATATATTAGCAGAAACATCTGAAAACCTTCCTTCAGAAGGAAGCAGCTTCTTTAATGTAACTAACAGAGAATTTGAAGGAGACTTAGATCAAGATGCATACTTCTATAATGTTGCAGGAACAACAATATATGGAATTAATATTGATGAAGAAAGTGGTGAACCACAAGACTTTGTAGTTTTTGATGAAGAAACTCAAAAATATTATTATATAGAAATTACTAGCAGTGGAGAATATTTCCCATATACATATGTACAATATGCATGGTGGAAAACTCCAGCTGGTGGAAGTTCAAGTAAAGTTCCATCAACACCTTTCTATAGAGAAGCACAAGCATTTGAAGCATACATAAATAAAGTTGCTAAGAGAGATGCAAATGGAAAAATAGTAACTGAGCAAAAAGAAGTAACAGTAAACGGAAAAACAGCTACAGTTACAGCTCCTGTAATTGACTATAAAGTTTCAGGAGACGATGATAAAGCAACAGCTTATTATGATGAGGACAGAGGAAAATATTTAGTAGGACCTTTTGTACTTCATTATTATGAAGAATCAGTTACAACTGAAAGAGGTACAGTTGATTTCTCAAATATTACAGATGCAAATGTAGTAAGTAACTTAGGAACAATAGATAAATCACACTGGTATTTCAAATATACTGATAGAGCTCAAGACGATAATGCAGCATTCCCACACAATAACGAGGAATTCTACATTGTAATAGATTATATTGAAGATATGAGATATATCAAAGATATAAACTTCAACTTTAGATATATGAATGCAGGTGGAGAATATTCAGAATTAAAAGGTGAATATTTCCAAGCATCTTGGGAACCTGAATCAAAAGCTATTTGGTGCGATGAAGGTGCTTCAGATTGTGCTTGTGGAGGACATCATACAAGTGCAAAATATGATGATGACGGAAATCTAATTTGCTCAGGTGGAGCTAAAGCATGTTCACATGGATATTATCATAATCATATAGTAAAATGGGAATATTGGTTAGAATTAAAAGGATTAGATCCAAAAACATCACAGCCATTAGCTCAAGTTTATGTAGGTGCAAGATGGTATGAAAAAGCAGAATTTTCATTCAATCCAATTCCAATTGATGAGGAAGAATATATCAAACTAACTATACCAATGGCAGGACAAGTTTGGATTGACACACCTGCAGATAAGAAAAATCCTGACTTTGTAGATGGAGTTAAAGAAAACGGAGAAGTTGGATATAAAAATGCAGAAGTATACATCTATAAAGTTTATAAAAATAATTCAGGAGCAATAGTAAAAAGAGAACTAGCAAAAATATATGATGAGGATAATAACACACAATTAAAATATCCTATATATACAGATAGTAATGGTAATTACAAAATACCAAATATCAATGTTCCAGGTTCAGGGGATATGATAGAAAATGGATACCATATATCTTATGATATTGAATTCAAATATGATGGACAACATTATGAAGCATCACCAGCATTAGTTACATCTAATGGAAATGCGGAAGCATTTATTAAAGCATCAAAGAATGAGAAGAAACGTTATGAAAATGATTCAATTGCTTCAGAAAATGAACAAGTAAGAGATACTTATAACAAGAAATTTACTGAAGTATATGGTGGAAATGCTATAGATGGAAATGGAAATACAAGAGGATATTCTACAAATGGAAATAATACATTAAACTTAGATTATACATCTACAGAATTTTCTATACCAAATAACACAAATACAAGAAGATATTCAAAACTTACTGTATTAGACCAAAATGAACATATCATAGAACAATATAAAATGACAGCAACAACAGGAAATACAGGAGTTTACTATCCAGTAGATAATAAAATTTCTATTGAAACAGCAGATGATGTTGTTGAATTAAGTGTTGTTAGAAATGAAAGAGGAAAAACAACAACATATAAAACAATTTATGATTACATGTTACATATAAATCTAGGAGTTAAGAAAAGAGAAGAATCTGACTTATCTATGTTCAAAGATTTATACAAAGCAGAAATAATTGTAAATGAAAAAGAAATAACAAAAACATACAATAAATATGTTGATGTTGAAGATGAAGCAAACAAAGATGCTTTAGAAATACAAATTGAAGCTTGCAGAATTGGAAGATATAAAATTGATCTATATAGTTCAGATTATGAGTATCGTTCAACAGTATATGAAACAAGCGAAGATGTTGTAAAAAATATTAAAGCAGGAACAGACTTAAGAGTATTCTTAACATATAGATTAGCTGTAAATAACGAAAGTCAAGCATTAAATGGATTAGATGCAACAATAAATCAAATAGATGACTACTATGATTCAACATTTACATTTGTAGATAGTGATATTACAGCAAATGTTTTAAATGATAATCAAGATAGAGTAAGCAAAGTAATAGCTGAAAGTCCATATTATAGAATTGTAAAATCAGATGAAAGACCTGAATATACATATTGGTCTGACGGAATGAAGAGATTTACATGTAATGATACAGCTAAAAATGTAAATAATGACTATAAGAAATTAACAATCAATTCACTTAAAGGCGAAAAGATTGCAGTTGGTGAACAACTAGAAATGTTTATAACTTTCGAAGTTGATAAAAATGGTTACATTGGAACAACAGAAAGACCAGAATTACTTGGAGAGAAAAATAATGTAGCTGAAATTGCAAATTACTCAACATATTACACAAACGGAAAAGTTGCTGGTATTATAGATAGAGATTCTGCACCAGGAAATATTGATCTAAACAGAAATGTAAAAGAATGGTATGAAGATGATACAGAATCAGCACCTGCAACAGACATACAATTATATAGATATAACAGAGAAATAAACGGTAACGTTTGGGATGACCAAGAAACAGTTAACTTATTATACAATCAAAAGGTAGGAAACGGATTATTAGATAACGGTGAAAAAGGAATACCAAATATTGATGTACAATTAGTTGAAAAGATTCAAATAGATGGCGTTGAATACGAAAAAATTTGGTCAGAAGATGACTTCAAAGATTTATCAGAAGAAGAAAAGAAAGAATTTAGACTAAAAGATGTAGAAACAGATAAAGATGGAAATTATTACTTCAAAGGTGTGTTAGCAGGTAACTATGTAGTAAGATTTAAATATGGAAATAAAGAAGCAAACATAAAATATAATGGACAAGATTACAAAAACACAGCATATCAAGCTGACATGCAAAATGAAGATGGAACATCTACATTAGATAATGAATGGCATGATTTGAAGACAAATACAAAATTAAATGAAACTAGAGTTTCAGACGCTAGAGATTATGAACTTCAAAGAATGAAAGTTATAGCATATTCAAAGAATATAAATAACGATATAGGAACTGTTCTAGAATCTGCAGATCAATCAGTAAATCATAATAGATTAATAGAAAATACACAAATGGTTGCTAATACTGCAAAACTAAATATAGAAATTGAACATCAAGATTATATTAATTATGGAACTGTTCGTAAAGTTAATGGTTTAGATGAATTCACATATGTTGTAAAGAATATAGACTTTGGATTAGAAAAGAGATCAGGAACTGTATTAGAACTTGAAAAGAGAATTACAAACATTTCATTATACAAAAACGATGGAGCTGAAAAAATATTAGACGTAAGTTATAAAGAAGACGGAACTATAGATAAGCAAAAACCAGGATCTCTAAACATCAATAAGATATCACATGTAGATGAATTATCAAATATTCAAGGTTTTGAGTACTTACATTCAGAATCAGAATTCTTAAATGGAACTACATTAAAAGTTCAATACATGATAAAAGTTACAAACAATTCAGAAGTTGATTGGACAGGAACAGTTAAAGAATATGCTACATCACAAGAAATATTAGATAAAGTTAATGCATTAGAAAAATCTACTTCATATGTTTCTGGAGAATTCATAGAATATGGAAATTATGTTGGATTAAACTACTATAACAACAAAAATAATGATACAGATAAGATCGTTGAAACTAAGGTTGAACAAATAATAGACTACGTTGATAAAGATGTTACTGCACCAGTAGAAGATAACTCATTAATAGAAAATAGTAGTTGGAAGACAATGACATTAAATGAATTAAAAAACGGAAAATTACTTGATGATAAAGTTTATACAAACATCAATGGAGAATCAATCTTAGCAGACTCTAAAGGAAGATCTTTCATAGAAGGAGGAACTAATAACATATTAGTTTCTGAAAATGAAAACTATAATCCAAGTGCAAGTGGAAGTTTAGTACCATCTGCTGCAAGCAACGGATTAAATAAAAATTCATCAGGTGAAATAAGAATAGTAGTTTCAAAACAACTATCTGAAGAAACATCTAAAGATGATGTTTATAATAACGTTGCAGAAATTTTAGTATATTCAAACACAGTTGGAAGAAGAGACGAAATAGCAGTACCTGGAAATGCAGAGATAGCAAGAGGAGAATATATTGCAGCAACAGGTTACAAGAGAGGAGCACAATTAACAGATTATACAGGAGCTAAAGAAGTTGAAGTTAATGGAACTATACTACATCTAAATGGTGAACATGACACTGACGCTCCAAATTATATAACAATAACAGATCCAACTGGTATCTCAATTAGAGACTACAACAGAAGAACATACTATCCAATAGCAATTGTAATTGGTGGAATTATATTAGCAGCAGGAATAATAGTAATCAAGAAGAAAAATTCATCAAAATAAAAATAAGAAATAAAAAAGAACGATCAAAAATTGGTCGTTCTTTTTTTGCATATATATTCACAAATTGGAAAAAATAGCAATAAAACAAAAATGCAGGAGGAGAAAATTTCCAATGGAAAAATACCAGTATTTAAATATCAAAGGAACAAATTTAGAAAAAGAACAATTAGAAAAATATTTAAAGCAAATAGCTGAAGAACATGTTATTAGCAAAAACTCGGAAAAACAAACATATCCAATAGAAAAACTAAAAGTTAATTATAGAAATATTTTAAAAACATATGAAATGTTAAATGAGCATTTGAAATTAGGAATAAAAATCCATTCTGCTGGTGAATGGCTATTAGACAATTTTTATATTATAGAAGAAACAATTAAAAATATCGAAAAAAATATGAGTTTAAAGAAATATATTAAATTACCAGGTTTAGCAACCGGAAAGTATAAAGGATTTGCAAGAATATATGTTTTGGCAAATGAGATTACAGCTTTTAGTGATGACTCAATTAATGAAGAAAATATAATTGATGCACTGAAAAGCTATCAATCAAGAAAAATATTATCGATGGAAGAAATATGGAATATTGGTATATTCATTCAGATATCAATAATTCAAACAATAGCAGATATATGTGAAAGAATATATTATGCCCAAATTCAAAAATATAAAGTAGAAAATATCTTTGAAAGACTTATTGAACATAGAGAAAACAAAGAGTTACGATTTAGAAAAAAATTTAAAAGTAATAATTATTTAAAAATTAAAGATGTTAATTATTCATTCATAGAATATATGCTATATAAACTTAGACGAATAGGAAAAAAGGGAAATCAGTACATTGAAATTTTAGAAAAACAGGTAAATAAATTAGGTTTTAAGATAGATGAGATTGTAAAAAAGGAACACTTATATGTAGCAACTTTAAAAATAAAAATTGGTAGTTGTATAACAAGTATAAAAACAATAAACAGAATTAATTTCCAAAAAGTCTTCGAAAAAACTAACAAAACAGAAGAATTACTAAATGAAGATCCATGTGGTGTATTTAAAAATATGACAGAAGATACAAAGGAACTTTATAGACATGAAATAAAAAAACTATCAAACAAATTAAAAATTTCAGAAATATATATTTCTGAAGAAGTACTAAAACTAGCTAGCAGATATAGAAATAGCGAAAAATTAGAAGATAAAAGAAAATCACATGTAGGTTATTATTTAATTGATGAAGGAATACATGAATTAAAAGAAAAAGTTACAGAAAGAAGAATAAGAAAAACAAAAAGGTTAACTCCTAAAACATATATATCAGCAATAATCATAATTTCACTTTTACTCGACTTTTTTATAACGTGGAAAATTAGTGGAAATACATTAATTAAAATCATAGTTTCAATTTTTTTATATATACCAATATACGAAATCATAATAAAAATATTTAATTATATATTAAGCAAAATAGTTAAATCAAAAAAACTACCTAAAATGAACTTTGAAAATGGAATAGGTATTGATAATAAAACAATGGTAGTAATACCAACAGTTATAGACAATGAAAACAAAATAAAAGAAATGATTGAAAAGATAGAAGTATATCATCTAGCAAATCAAGATAAAGATTTGTATTTTACACTACTTGGAGATTGCACAACTTCTGAAAGAGAAGTGGAAAAAGTAGACAAAAATCTGATTGAATGTGGAAAAAGTGAAATAGAAAAATTAAATAAAAAATATAATTTGAGTAATAAATTTAATTTTCTTTATAGAAAAAGAAGATGGAATCCAAATGAAGGGAAATTTTTAGGATGGGAAAGAAAAAGAGGACTATTAATACAATTTAATGATGTACTTTTAAAAAATAAAAATACTGATTTTATATGTAACACATTAGAAAATTTTGAAGAAAGAATAAAATATGTAATAACTTTAGATGCTGACACAAATCTAATATTAGATTCGGCTCAAAAGCTTGTTGGAGCAATGGCACACATATTGAACCAACCTATAATAAAGAACAATGTTGTAAAAATAGGATATGGAATAATGCAACCACGAATAGGTATAAAATTGGAAGACTCACAAAAAACAATGTTCACAAAAATATTTGCAGCAAACCCAGGAGTTGATTTCTACACAAATGCAATATCAGATATTTATCAGGATTGTTTTAAAGAAGGAATATTTACAGGAAAAGGCATTTACAATTTAAATGTATATCAACAATTAATAAAAAACAAATTGCCAGAAAATAAAATACTAAGTCATGATTTACTTGAAGGTAATTATTTAAGATGTGGACTTTTATCAGATGTAGTATTATTAGACACATTTCCAACTAAATACTTATCATATCTAGAAAGAGAAAATAGATGGATAAGAGGAGATTGGCAGATCTCAGGATGGATAGAAGACAAAGTAAATAATACCAAAAATCCTATAAATAAATTAAGTAAATTCAAAATTTTTGATAATCTTAGAAGAAGTATACTTCCAATAACGCAAATAATATTACTAATACTGTCAATATGGGAAAATAGTATTTTACTAAGTGTCATCACATTAATATCAATATTTATATCCAGTATACTTGAGACAATAAACAAAATTCTGTTTAAGAAAAGTATAACTGGTGAAAAAATATATGCGTACAAAAAATTTTATAAAACCATTTCCGGAATTAGAGGAAGCCTATTGAGAAACTCTTTAGAATTTGCATTTTTACCAACAACAGTATCAAACTCAGTAGTAGCCATTACGAAAACACTTTATAGACTAAGAAAAAATATAAATTTGCTTGAATGGAAAACATCAGAAGCGGTTGATAAAAGTTCATCTGATTCACTAGAATACTATTGCAAAAAGATGTATTTAAATATTGTTATTGGAATTATTATGTTTGGACTACTAAATCCTTTTGCAATGATTATAGGAACTATATGGATATTAGGTCCATATATAGCTTGGAGCATAAGTAAAAAAAGCGAAGGAAGAGAAAAAATATCACAAAAGAATAAAAAATATTTGTTAGAAATTGCAAAACAAACATGGAAATATTTTGAAGACACTTGCATTCCGGAAAATAATTATTTAGTGCCTGATAATTATCAAATTTATAGGAAAAATGCTTTTGTCAATAGAACATCTTCAACTAATATAGGTTTAGAATTAATATCTATAATTTCTTCATATGACTTGAAAATAATAGATTTAGAACAAGCAATTAGCACAATAGAAAAAATACTAGAAACAATCACAAAATTAGAAAAATGGAATGGTCATCTATATAATTGGTATAATATAAAAACTTTGAAACCACTTATTCCTAGATATGTATCAACTGTAGATAGTGGAAATTTAATAGGATATTTATACATTGTAAAAACATTTTTAGTTTCAAAAAATGCATCAAATGAAGTGATTTCAGAAATCAATAACATAATTGAAAATACAGATTTTAAAGTCTTATACAATAATAAAAATAGATTATTTTCAATAGGATATGACATAGAAAATGATAAATTAAGTGATTCATATTATGACTTCCTTGCATCTGAGGCAAGACAAACTAGTTTTGTAGCTATAGCTAAAAAAGATATTAAGTACAAACATTGGATAAACCTAAGTAGAACATTAACATCTGCAGATGGATATAAAGGACTGATATCTTGGTCTGGTACAGCGTTCGAATATTTAATGCCAAACTTAATTATGAAAGTTCCAAAAGGAAGCTTAATAGATGAATCATGTCGATTTGCTAAGATTAGTCAAATAGAATATGCAAGAAAAAATAATATTCCATGGGGAATATCAGAATCAGCATATTCATTAAAAGACTTGCAAAGTAATTATCAATATAAAGCATTTGGTATACCAACATTAGGATTAAAAAGAGGACTAGAAGAGGAACTAGTTGTTTCCCCATATAGTACTTTTTTGTTTCTGGAATATGGATTAGAAGAAGGTATAAATAATCTAAAAGAAATAGAAAAATACAATATGAGAGGAAAATATGGATTTTATGAGTCATTAGATTTTACAAAAGAAAGATTAGGATCTGATAGTAAATATGAACCAGTTAAAACATTTATGGCACACCATGAAGGCCTGATTTTAAATTCAATTAATAATATTTTAAATAATAATATTTTAGCTAAAAGATTTAGGCAGAATCCAGAAATAAAAGCAATAGAAATATTATTAAATGAAAGAATGCCAGAAACAGTGGTGCTATCAAAAGAAAGAACAAATAAGAATACAAAAGGTAAGTATATTAATAAATTTGAAGACAAAGAGATAAATTATGAATTAGAAAATAACTATAAAAGAATAAATGTTATATCAAGTGATAATTTCACAAATGTGATTGATACAACTGGAAGGGGATATAGCAGATATAAAAACATTCAGATAAATAGGTTTAGAAATAGAAGTGATGAGAAAGAAGGAATAGGATTTTTTATAAAAAATTTAAGAACTAAAAAAATATGGAGTACATTTGAAAGTGATGAAATAAAATTTACGCAATACAAAGAAGAATTTACTAAAAAACAAGACAATATTGAAACAACAATGAAAGTATTCTTGCTATCTAGCGGAGAAGCGGAAATAAGAGAATTAACAATAAAAAACACAGGAGTATTACCAGAAAAATTAGAAATATACAGTTTTCTAGAACCAATATTATCTTATGCAAATGATGATATAGCACATCCAGTATATAATAATATGTTTTTAAATTTTGAATATATCAAAGATAAAGGATTACTAATTTTATCAAGAAAGATAAATACAAAAGAAATCTTTTTAGGACTAAAGTTTCTAAATCAAGATAATAATCAAGTAGAAATTGAAATAGAAAAAGAAAAGTTTTGGGGAAGAAATAATAAATATCCAAAGGCAGTAGTTGACTCAAGTAGTTTTTCAAATGAAGTAAGAGAAACTGTAGAACCAGTAGTTGCAATGAAAACAGAAGTAGAAGTGAATCCAAAAGAAAAGACAAAACTGGATTTTATAATGGCAATTTCAGAAAGTAAGGATGAACTAATCTCCGAGATCGAAGAAATTAATATAGAAAGAGCAAGTAAGGAACTTGAATTAGCAAAAGCAAAAAGTGAAGAAGAAATAAAATTTCTTGAGATTAATGGAAATAGAATTGAGAATAATCAAAGAATCTTAGGACATTGCTTGGAAAAAGATTTACCAAAAAATATAGACATTGATTACAAAATAGAAGATATTTGGAAGTTTGGAATATCAGGAGATAATCCAATAATATTAGCTGAAATAAAAAATGTAGAAGAAATACATCTAATTGATGAACTTCTTGAAACAATAGAATTCTTCAACGTAAAAAATATAAAAATAGATTTATGTATTTTGAATAATGAAAAAATAAGTTATGAGACTTTTGTAAAAGATGAAATAAATGAAAGTATAAAAAATCGTAGATTAGAATATCTAAGAAATAATCAAATATTCGTATTTAATAAAACTGAACTTACTAAACATGATATTGAAATTATAAAAGCAATATCTTGTATTGATTTTTATGGAAATATTGGAAGCATCAAAAATAATTTAGATGAAATGGAAAATGATAATAAAATAATTATCGAAAAAGAGTATGAAGAAAATAGTAAAAATGATGATGTTGAAGAATCTGAATTATTATTCGATAACTCATATGGAGGATTTCAAGATAAAGAATATATTATAAAAGTTAAAGAGAATAAAATTCCACCACGAGCTTGGAGCAATATCATTGCAAATAAAAATATAGGTACAGTAATAACAGAAAATTTAGGAGGATATACATGGCTTAAAAACAGTAGATTATACAGAATAACGACATGGGATAATGATGCAATACAAGATTTCTCAACAGAAACATTTTTAATAAAAGATATTGATGAAAAAGAGTATTGGGAATTAGGAGGCAATCCAGAAAAAAATTCATATCAGGTAACATATGGTCAAGGATATACAAAATTTACTCAAATAAATAATGATTTACTTCAAGAAAATACAATATTTATACCAATAAATGGAGAAAGCAAAATAAATCATATAACAATTAAAAATAAATTACCAAATAAAAGAAGAATTGTCTTGTATTATGCACTAAAACTAAGTATGGGCGAAACGAAAGAAAAAAGTTTAGGAAGAGTAAGAACAAAAAAAGATAAAAATAGTATTCTAATAGAAAATGTATGTAAAACTGATTTCCCAGAAAAAATAAAATTAACATCTAATATACCAATTAGATCTTATACAAATAATAAAAATAATTTCTTTGACTTTGAAATGAATCCAATAGGAATAAATAAAACAAAGCTGGAAACAGAGGGAAATATTTCACAAGGAAATGAAGTAATTATCCAAATCCCAATAGAACTTAATGAATATGAAAAGAAAAACGTAAATATTATTTTAGGAAAAGATGCTGAAAAATATGTTGATTATAATATTGTAGAAAATGAAATAGAAAATGTTGAAAAATTCTGGAATGAAAAAACACAAAATATAAGAGTAAAAACACCATCAGAAAAGATAAATTTATATATGAATAGATGGTTAATATATCAGACTATAACAAGTAGAATAAATGCAAAATCTGGATTCTATCAATCAGGAGGAGCTTTAGGATTTAGAGATCAACTTCAAGATTCAATTGGTATGAAATGGATTGATGAAGGAATCTTAAAAGAACAAATAATTGAAGCTGCAAAACATCAATTTATTGAAGGAGATGTAATGCACTGGTGGCACAAAGAAAACAAAACAGGAATAAGAACAAAAATATCTGATGACTTATTGTGGTTACCATATAGCGTTTTAGAGTATATAGAATTTACTGAAGACTGGAGTATATTAGAACAAAAAGTTGAATATTCTAAGGGAATAATATTAGACGGAGAAAAAGAAAAATATGATAAATTTGAATATACAAAAGAAAAAGAAAACATTTATAAACATTGTATGAAGGCTATTAATAAATCATTAAATTTCGGAGAAAACGGACTTCCAAAGATAGGAACTGGAGATTGGAATGATGGATTTAATTTAATTGGGCATAAAGATAAAGGTGAAAGTATTTGGCTTGGATTCTTTTTGTATGACATTTTAACAAGATGGGAAAAAGTACTTGAATATAAGAAAGAAAATGAAATAAAAGAAAAATTTATCAAAATAAAAAATAATTTAAGAAAATCTCTAAACAAAAATGGTTGGGATGGATCATGGTATAAAAGAGCTATAACTGATGATGGACTAGTAATTGGATGTAATCAAAATGTTGAATGTAAAATAGACAGTATAACACAAAGCTGGTCAATTATTTCAAATGCAGGAGATAATGACAAAAAATATATTGCATTAGACTCGGCAAAAAAATATTTGATAGATGAGGAAAATCAGATTATAAAATTATTAACACCAGCATTTAAAGAAGGAGAAATAAACCCAGGATATATAAAAAAATATCCAGCAGGAGTTAGAGAAAATGGAGGACAATATACACATGCTGCAATATGGCTAATCATGGCTTTTGCAAAACTCGGAATGATAAATGAAGCTGTAAAATATATTGAAATGATAAATCCGATTACACATACTGAAACAATGGAAAAAACAATGAAATATAAGATAGAACCTTATGTAATTCCAGGAGATATATATAGTAATCAATATATGAATGGAAGAGGAGGATGGAGTTGGTACACGGGATCTAGTAGTTGGTATTATAAAGTTTGCTTAGAAGATATTTTAGGATTAAGACGAAAAGGAAATAAACTTTTCTTACCAGAAAAAATTTCCCAAAATTGGGACAACTTTGAAATTCAATATAAATATAAATCAAATTTATATAATATAAAAGTTTCAAAAGGCTTAGAAGAGCTTGATAGAATGATTTATATAAATGGAAAAGAAATAGAACAAAATTATATCGAGTTACAAGATAATAATAAAATTATAAACATTGATATAAAAATGTAAAAAAAACGAAAAAAAACTTGTACAAATATTTCCTTTGTGATATAAAATATGTTATAAAAAGAATAGAAAGGGGTATTCTTGTGGAAGATGTAGATATTGGAAAAGATTTTAACCGTAAAACTATCTTAGTAGTTGATGATGAAGAAAGTATAGTTGATTTATTAGTATATCATTTGCAGAAAGAAGGATATGACACATTACAAGCATATGATGGTGTTACAGCTGTTGAGATGGCATTAAAAGAAAAACCAGACTTAATATTACTAGATGTCATGTTACCAAAAATGGATGGTATTAGTGTATGTAAAAGAATCAGATATTCACTAAATGTGCCAATATTGATGATATCTGCAAAAGACACAGAATTAGATAAAGTTGTAGGACTAGAAATGGGAGCAGATGACTATATCACAAAACCATTTCAACACAGAGAAGTAATGGCAAGAATTAAAGCAAATTTACGTAAAGCTGATCTAGTAGCTCAAGCTGAAATGAAAAGCGAGAATTCAGAAAATGAAGGAAGCGTAATAACAGTAGGAGATTTAACATTAGATCTTAAGAAAGTTGAAGCAAGAGTTAAAGGAGAAGTTGTAGACCTAACAATAAAAGAATTTGAAGTATTAAAATATCTATCTTCTCAACCAGGAGAAGTTGTAACAAGAGAAACTTTATTGAAAAAAGTATGGGGCTATGACGATTATGTTGGAGCTATTCGTACAGTTGATGTTACAGTAAATAGAATAAGAGATAAAATAGAAAAAGATAAAGCAAATCCAAAAATCCTAGTTACAAAAAGAGGAGTAGGATATTACGTTATCGGAGATAAATAAAAAGAGAAACCTTCTGAAAAAGAAGGTTTTTTTTATGCCTAAAATAAATTATATATTAAAAAAATAATTGAAATCAAAATAAAAAGGGGAAGGGAGTTCCCCAGAAAAATCAAGAACTCCCTATTGCATACTTCATCCAGCCCATACGCCATTAGAGTCAAACCATTGCCAAACTCCGTCAACCAGATGCCACCCAGTATACATCGCACCAGACGATGGATCTAAGTAATACCAACTGCCTTTCCATTCCAACCAACCGGTTCTCATTGTACCATCACTATTCAGGAAATACCAGTTACTCCCATCCCAGTGCCAAGTGTTTTTCAACATTGCACCATCAGATTGGAAGAAGAACCAGTAACCATCAGATGTATGATACCAACCAGTGATCATAGTACCGTCATTCCGAAAACCATACGCATCATTACCGATTTCATAGAACTTACCATGGAGATATGTCCCGTCTTGGAAGTAATACCAATTGTTATTGATATATTTCCATCCGTTTTCATACCAACCAGGATCACGAGACGGCCAACTATTATAATCATCCCAATAGTCCCAGTCATCCCAGTCATCATCAGGACAATATTCAATGTCGTCATCGTAGTAATCATATGACTCAGCGTAGTCAGAAGACTTTATGATACCTGAATACTTATTTTTTGGAACGGCCTTCACTTTGAAAGTTACATAGTCGTCATAATAGTATCCATGTATGTAATTGGAAAGATCATACTTCATTGAAGAGATATTTTCTGCTACAACGGTTCCATTACCGCCGTTTTTGCATACTTTCACCGTGAAGTTGACCTTGTCACTGGAACAGGACCATCTTGCTACTTTACCATCCCAATATAGATCATATGGCTCTTCTGCAATTCCTCTTACCTGATACCTGATTGTGATGGAAAGATTGCCATCACTAGTATAGCTAAAGGAATCGACAGTGCCATTGACGACTGAGATAGAGCTTTTTCGCAGATTGTCCTTGAAAGCATAGCCGTTTTCCGTTGTCAGAGTTACAGTTCCATAAATGTAATCTGCAGGATCACATTCTGAAACATGTTCACTCCAAGTGACATCACCGCTGATGACGTAACCATTGGCTTTCACAGTAACTTTCGGATCTGTTGTCTGCTCCCAGTCGTTTTTCTCAACATAGAGCTTGATTGACCCAATCACTGTGGCAGCCGAAGCTGTTGTGGTTGTAGCAATGCCCATAAGCACAAAGGCCAAGACAAAGCTAACTACTGTAAGTAACCGTTTCTGCATCATTTTCATAATGATACCCCTCTTTCTGTTTTTATTTGGCAAATATGCCATAGTTTAGGATAAATGGTTACAGAATGATTATAGCATCTTGTTAACATAAAGTCAATTATGCAAACGTATATTTACTGCTTTCAAAAACATAAAAGTAATAATAATTTAATAGTTCTAAAAAACAACTGAAATGTTGTTACATATGCATTACAAGTTAAATTAATACTTGAATAATACGCAAATAATGATATAATAAGGGAAATGCTTGCGTAGGAGAAAAAGATGTTAAAAAGTATACAAATCAAAATAGTCTTAATATTTATGATATTAGGAATCTTTATGCTTACAGTTCAAGGAGTCATCTTTACATCAGAATTACAAAGAGTTTCAACTGAAATTGTTGGAAATGAAGAAATTATAAATACTATACAGACACAAATACACCAAGAACAACTTATAACAATAATATTAATAATTACTTTTACGATAATATCCATTGTAGTAGGAATATTTGTGGCTAAGACAATTCTTGAACCAATTTCAAAACTGACAAAAAGCGCAGAAAATGCAGCAAAAGGTGGACAATATCAAATTAAATATTTAGCAGATGGAAAAAACAAATCAGAAGTAGACGAATTAGCAAATGCTTTTAGCATGATGCATAAGGAATTAAACGAGAATCTTAAAGAAGTATCAAGACAGAAAAAACAAATAGAAACAATATTACTTCACATGAATGATGGTATTTTAGCCTTCAACATGGATGGAGAAATAATTCATAAAAACAATGCAGCAGACAAGTTATTTGAACTTGATGGTACAGAAAAAACATTTAACGAAATATTTGATAAATTAGATGTTGATATAAATCTTGAAAAAATAGTTTATTTAGAAAACTGGACTTCAACTCAGAAAAGGATTTCAGTTGGAGAAAAGACTCTAAATTTATTTTTTGCCGGTTTTAGCGATGAAGCTGAAAGACCAGGTGGAGCTATTGTAGTTATTCAAGATATTACAGAACATGTAAAACTAGACACAATGAGAACTGAATTTGTTGCAGATGTATCACACGAGTTAAAAACACCAATTACTTCAATAATGGGATATGCAGATACACTATTAGAAGATGAATGTGACAAAGAAACAACAAATAAGTTCTTAAAAAGGATTTCAACACAAGCTAACAGAATGTCTGTGTTAGTTAGTGATTTATTAACTTTATCAAGATATGATGCAGATATGATAAAAAATAGATCTGAAGAATTTGATCTAGGAGAATTAGTAAAAAATACATATGATAATCTATCTTTTGAGATAGAACAAAAACATCAAAAGGCTGAATGCTTTGTAACAGCTGATGTCCCATTAATAAAAGCTGATAAGGCCGGAATTGAGAGAGTTATTACTAATATTTTAACTAATGCAATTAAATACACACCTGAAAATGGAGAAATAAAAATATATGTAGGATTTGTATATAATGATGCATATATAAAAGTAATAGATAATGGAATTGGAATTCCAAAAGAAGATTTAGATAGAGTCTTTGATAGATTCTATAGAGTTGATAAAGCTCGTACAAGAGAAATGGGAGGAACAGGACTAGGTCTATCCATAGCAAAAGAAATTTTGGAAAAAAATAATGCAAAAATAAATATTAACAGCGAATTAGGAAAAGGAACAGAAGTCATTATAAGGATACCAACAAAAAAGAATGAAGAAATCAATTCATAATAAAATTAATATAGAGAGGCGAGAAAATTGAATCCAAAAGTAAAGAATATTTTAGAATGGATATATTGCATTATAATAGCAATAGCACTTGCACTAGTTGTAAGATATTTTATAGGTACTCCAACAATAGTACAACAACGTTCAATGTATCCAACATTAAAACCAAATGAAAGATTAATCTTAAATAGAATACCAATTACTTTTCATAGTGACATAAAAAGAGGAGAAATAATAACATTTGAAGCACCAAGTGTTATTCAAAGAAACTCTGATGAAGTTGATTTAGCTAATCCAGTTGCAATATATGATAATGAACCTAAATCAATCTGGAATAAATTTGTTTACTATGTTCTTGAATGGGGCAAAACAAGTTATATAAAAAGAGTTATAGGATTACCAGGAGAACATATTCAAATCAAAGATGACAAAGTATATATCAATGGTGAAGAATATAATGAACCATATTTAGATTCTTCAGTAAAAACTCCACAAGATGGACCATTTATAGATTTAATTGTTCCAGAAGGATATATATTTGCCATGGGAGACAACAGAGGGCAAAGTACAGATTGTAGAGCCTTTGGATGTATTCCAATTGACAAAATAGAAGGAAAAGTAGCTTTCAGATTTTGGCCACTAAATAAATTTGGAAATCCAGATAAAAAATAAAGTGATGATGGAGAAATATGAATAACAAAATAAAAGGCAATTTAAAAACTAGACAAGAACTTAACAAGATCATTAAAAATAATAATGTATTGCATAGCTATTTATTTTTAGGTGAAGAAGGAATAGGAAAAAAGGAAATTGCATACGAATTTGCAAAAAACATCTTATGCCTAAATAAGAATGAAGAATGCAATTGTAAATCATGCCTTTGTTTTGATTCACAAAATCATCCAGACTTTAAAATTATCAATGAGGAAGGCGAAAACATAAAGATAAATACAATAAGAGAAATGATACAAACAGTTTATGAAAAGCCTATCTTATCAGATAAAAAAGTTTATATTATAAATGATAGCGATAAAATGACAAAAGAAGCTCAAAATAGTTTACTAAAGACATTAGAAGAACCACCAGAATACATAGTAATTATCTTAATAGCATCAAATTCAGACATGATATTAAATACTATAAAATCAAGATGCACAAAAATTGTTTTTGAAAGATTAAGCAATGAAGATATATTACAAATAGCAAGAGAAAAAAACATAAATACAGATATTTCAATAAATATGTATGAAGTGTTTAATGGAAGTATAGGAAAAGCCTTAAGAATACTAGAGAAAAAAGATACTTATAATCAATTAGAAGAATTTATAAATTCTATGATGACTTTAGATAAACTAGATTTCTTTACAAAAACAAAAGAACTTTTTGATAAAGAATATATAAATGAAATTCTAGAATATATAAATGTTTTACTTTTTAATTATGGACAAAAGAATAAAAATGTACAATATTTAAATTGTATAAATATTGTACAAGACACAATTAATAGACTTAAATCCAATTGTAATTTTGATATGAGTATTGATAATATGCTATTTAAATTATGGGAGGAAGTTAATGAAAACAATAGTAGGTATTAAATTCAAAAAACCTGGCAAAACGTACTATTTTGATCCTAATGAATTGCAATTATCTCCAGGAGATAAAGTTATAGTTGAAACAGCGTTAGGAGATGAATATGGAGAAGTCATAATAGGAAATAAAGATGTACAAGAAGAGAGCTTGACTAATCCTTTAAAAAAAGTTATTAGGGTTGCAACACCTAAAGATACAAAATCTTACAATGAATATAAGAGTAAAGAAGCTGACGCATTAAAAAAATGCCAAGATAAAATTGAAAAACACAAATTAGATATGAAGCTAGTAGATGCAGAATATAAATTTGATGGAAGCAAATTAATCTTTTACTTTACAGCTGATGGGAGAATTGATTTTAGAGAATTAGTAAAAGATTTAGCAGCAATTTTCAAAACAAGAATAGAGCTTAGACAAATAGGAGTTAGGGACGAAATTAGAAGAATTGGTGGCAACGGCCCATGTGGTAGAGAATTATGCTGCTGTGCATTTTTAGGAAACTTTGAAACTGTTTCAATCAAAATGGCAAAAGAGCAAAACATTTCACTAAACCCATCAAAGATTTCTGGATGCTGTGGAAGACTTATGTGTTGCTTAAAATATGAGCAAAATGTTTATGAAGAGAAATTAAGCAGACTTCCAAAAATAGGAGCAATAGTTGATACAGAAGAAGGAGAAGGGGAAGTTTGTGGAATAGAAACATTGAAAGAAATTGTAAAAGTAAAACTAAATGATGGAGAAGACACATATTACAAAAGATTTAATGCAAAAGATATTAAAATTATAAAAGATGCAGAAGATGAAGATAAGTTAGATGTTGAAAATCAGGAAGATTTAAAAGAACTTGAAAAACTAGAAAAGCTTGAGGAAATGGATAGTAAAAACACTGATGAAGACATATAACTTTTTAAGGAGAAGAAAAAATGAAAACACTTATAAAAAATGCCATGCTACTAGATATGGTTGGAGATAAACCTAATGTACGTAAAACAGATATACTTATTGATGAAAATATAATTAGTAGAATAGAAGAAAATATTGAAGATGAAAATGCTCAAGTAATAGATGCTAAAGAAAATGTAATAATGCCAGGATTAGTAAATACTCATACACACTTAGCAATGAGTATATTTAGAGGTTATAAAGATGACCAAAAGTTAATGGATTGGTTGGAAAATGCAATATTCCCAGTTGAAGATAAACTAAGACCAGATGACATATATTGGAATTCATTTTTATCATGCATTGAATTAATTAAAACAGGTACAACAACATTTAATGATATGTATTTTAGAATGGATAAAACAATTGAAGCTGTTGAACAGTCAGGACTTAGAGGAGTTATAGCTTGGAGCATTACAGACGATTCAATTAGAGATAAAATAGAAAGAACAAGAGAATATCATCAAAAATATGATAAAGAAAATAGTAAAATAAAAATCTATGTATCTGCACACGCGCCTTATTCATGCAATCCAGATACAATAAAGTTATGTGTTGATTTAGCAAAAGAATTAAATACAGGAATGCATATACATTTATCTGAAACACTTCAAGAAGAAAAAATAATCAGAGAAAGATACGATAAAACTGGAACTGAATACCTAAATGATTTACACGTTTTCGATGTTCCAGTAGTTTTAGCTCATGGAATTTATATTTCAGATTCTGATCTAGAAATATTAAAGAAAATTAAAGGTGGAATATCACATAATCCAATCAGTAATTGTAAATTAT
Organism: uncultured Clostridia bacterium; assembly: GCA_947625895.1. Lineage (GTDB taxonomy): Bacteria > Bacillota > Clostridia > TANB77 > CAG-508 > UMGS1994. The sequence continues at coordinate 30,212 of CANQPZ010000008.1, forward strand.
CATCTGGTATATGTGATGTTACAAAATTAAGAAAAAACGGAATTAATGTAGGAATTGGAACTGACGGAATAGGTAGTACAACAACATTAGATATGTTTGAAGAAATGAAAACAGCTGCATATTTGCAAAAAATAAACACCATGGAACCAACTTCAATAAATGCATATGAAATATTAAAAATGGCAACAATTGAAGGAGCAAAAGTCCTAGGACTAGACAATGAGATTGGAACAATAGAAGTTGGCAAAAAGGCAGATATGATATTAATTAATACAAATAAAACTCACTTATATCCAGAAAATGATTTATGCACAAATTTAGTTTACTCAGCAAATGGCGCAGACGTTGATACTGTTATAATTGACGGAAAAATTAAAATGAAAAACAGAAAACTAATAGATATAGATGAAAAACAAGTGAAAAAAAATATTGCAAAAGTAGTAAAAAGGTTGTTATAATATAGGAGACTGAAAGGAGGGTATTTTTATGGCATACAAAATATCAGATAAATGCGTTAGTTGTGGTGCATGTGCTGGAAATTGCCCAGTAGAATGCATTGCAGAAGGAGAAAAACATTACGAAATTAATCCAGAGGCTTGCATCGAATGCGGAACATGCGCAAGCGTATGTCCAGTTGGAGCACCTGAACAAGAATAATTTAAAAAAACGACTAGAGATAGTCGTTTTTATTTACTTAATAGAAATTTTATATTGACATTTTTGTACATATTAAGGTATAATATCTTACGTCGGATGGCAACGTAGCCAACGGCATAGAGAAAAGTTAAATCCCACAAGATGATTTAAGCTTCGGAAGGAGGGAGATAAAATGTCTGAGATTAAAGTTAATAATGGTAATATAGAAGATGCTCTTAAGAGATTTAAAAGACAATGTGCTAGAAATGGAGTTATACAAGAAGTCAGAAAAAGAGAGCATTATGAAAAACCAAGTGTAAGAAGAAAGAAAAAATCAGAGGCTGCAAGAAAAAGAAAATTTTAATTATAATTGGAAGATACAAAACGTATCTTCTTTTTTTGTAAAAAATTCTTTAAACCCAGATAATAATCTTGTTTAAAGAACGTATATGTGATAATATCTTAAAAAGATAAGGAGTGATATTATGAAAGAGAGACTATTAAATGATTTAAAAGAAGCAATGAAAGAAAAAAATACATTAAAGAAAAATGCAATACAAATGGTTAGAGCGGGAATTTTACAAGTAGAAAAAGATAAACAGATAGAATTAGATGATAATCAAATTATTGAATTAATTGCAAAAGAAGTAAAAAAGAGAAAAGATTCAATAGATGATTACAAACGTGGTGGTAGAGAAGATTTAGTAAATCAAATAAATGAAGAAATAAAATATTTGGAAGTATACTTGCCAAAACAATTATCAAAAGAAGAAATTGTTCCTATAATTGAAAAAATAATTACAAAAACAGGAGCAAGCTCAATGAAAGATATGGGAATGGTAATGAAAGAAGCAAAAGCTGAAATAGGAGCGTCTGCAGATGGAAAAACTATAAATGAAGTTGTTAAATCACTATTAAATTAGAATAAATTCAGACAAAATACAAATACTAAATAAAAATAAGGAGATATCTAGTGAATTATATAAAAGAAAAAATAAAAGATGGAGTAAATCTCCATCTTATTATTAACAATAATTTTAAGACTGATTTAACTGTTTTTTTCTTAACAGTACCTCTTGAGAAAGAAACAGTAACTAAAAACGCATTAATACCAATGGTATTAAAAAGCGGATGTCAAAAGTATCCAAATTATAAAAAAATAGTTGAAGAACTAGAAATGATGTATGGTGCTTCATTTGATTTTGGTGTAGACAAAGAGGGAGACAATTTAATTTTAAAATTTTATATTGAAAGCATAAATGATCAATTTTTACCAGAAGAAAATGACAATATAAATAAGGCAGTAAATATATTAACACAAGTTATTTTTAATCCGCTAGCTGATGGAAAATTTAAAAAAGAATATTTAGAAATAGAAAAACAAAACTTAGAATTACTTATAGATTCGCAAAAAGATAACAAAGATGCATATGCTTTTGATAAATGTATCAACATAATGTACAAAGATTGTGGATTTGGTTTAAGCAAATACGGACAAAAAGAGGATTTAAAAAATATAGATGAAACTAATTTGTATGAACACTATAAAAAATTAGTAAATGAAGCAAAGATAGATTTATTTATTAGTGGAAATTTTGACAAAGAAAAAATTTTATCAGAAGTAAAGTCAAATAATTTATTGCAGAGCTTAAATGATCGCAAAGAAAATATCAATAGAAATCATTTTAAAAACGAAATAAAAGAAAAAGTAGATGTTCCTGATGAAAAAATAGAGAAAATGGAAGTAACACAAGGAAAATTAGTAATAGGACTTGATATTTTACCAAATGATTTTCAAGATTATAGATTTATAGCAATAATGTATAATGCAATATTTGGAGATGGAGTAAATTCAAAATTATTTCAGATTGTAAGAGAAAAAGAAAGCTTAGCATATACTGCAAAATCTATGTACATTGTAAGAAAAAACAATTTGTTTATACGTTGTGGAATAGAGATTGATAATTATGAGAAAACTGTGAATTTAATTAAAAAATTACTAGATGACATGAAGCAAGGAAAATTTACAGATGAAGATATAGATAAAGCCAAAAAATATATATTAGCTGGAATAAGAGCAATAGATGCAGAACAAGATACACAAATAATTTTCTTATTTGGACAAGAACTATCAAAGTTACCATTAACAGTTGAAGAGTATAAAAATAATATAAATAATGTAACAAGAGAAGATATAGAAAAATTTGCAAATTTAATTCAGATAAATACAATTTATTTTTTAAGAAATTAAAAGTTTTGGGGGACAAGAATGCAAATAATAGAAAATGATTTGATAAAAGAAAAAGTATATATAGAAAAACTTGAATCAGGAATTACTTTAATGTGTATTCCAAAAGAAAAAGCAATAAAAAAGTATGCAATATGTGGAATTGGTTTTGGGTCAAATGATAATCATTTTATAATTAAAAACGAGAACAGAGAAGTAAAGAATCCTGATGGTGTAGCACATTTCTTAGAACATAAATTATTTGAACAAGAGAACGGAAAAAATAGTTTAGATGTATTATTTTCTTTAGGAGTAGATGCGAATGCTTACACAACAAATGATCATACAGCATATTTATTCGAATGTACAGACAATTTCTATAAAGGACTTGATGAATTATTAAATTATGTTCAAAATCCATATTTTACAGATGAAAATGTTGAAAAAGAAAAAGGAATTATTTCTCAGGAAATAAATATGTATGATGATGAACCAGAGTGGAAAGTCTATATTAATGCGATGAAAGCATTATATAAAAACAACCCAATAAGAATAGATGTTGCAGGAAGCGTTGAAAGTATTAATAAAATTACAAAAGAAACATTATATGATACTTACAATAATTTTTATGTTCCATCAAATATCGTTATAGTAGTTTGTGGAAATTTCAAACCAGAGGAAGTTTTTCAAGAAATAAAAAATAGATTAACAATAAAAAGCAAAATACCTGCAAAGAAAATAGAAGTACAAGAACCAAGCCAAATTAATCAAAAAGAAATACATGAAAAAATGGATATATCTATACCAAGCTTTATTTTCGCGTTTAAAGTAAATCCTAAAGAAAAGGAAAAACTTAAACAAGCAATAGCTATAGAAATATTATTAGAGATAATAATTGGAGCAAGTTCTGAACTATATGAAGAATTATATAAAAATGGAGAAATATTTGAAGAAGCGGTTGAAACGTTTGAATGGAGCAAAGATTATGCTCATATCCTAATAGAAGGTAAAAGTAATAACATAGACGAAGTTGAAAGAAAACTATTAAAAAGAATAAATGAATTAAAAGAAAATGGAATAGATGAAAAAGAATTCGAAAGAACAAAAAGAAAAATATATGGAAATTATGTAAGAGAATTTAACGAAGTAAGTCAAGTTTCACAACTATTCATATTAAATTATTTTAGACAAATAAATCCATTAGAGTATGTTGAAAATTACAAAATCGTATCGAAAGAATACACAGAAAGCATTTTAAAAGAACTTTTTAAAGAAGAGAACATGATAAAATCGACAATTAGTCCGTGCTAATTTGACGAATTTAGTAAAAAATCAAAATATAATCTAGTAAAATAGTGGAAAAAGGCGCACGATTATCAATTAAAAGAGACAAATTCAGTTGACGAGATTGTAAAAATATGGTATTTTTAAATAAATTAATTATTACTTTTGTAGAATAAAAGGAGTGATTGCCTTGATAAATGAAAAAATTTGCACCTTAAGGGATAAATTAAACAAAAGCATACAAAATGGAGAAAATTACGAAGTAATATATGAAATAAGTATAGAATTAGACAAGTTAATAGCTGATTATTATAAAGATGTAGAATAAAATGTAACAATAAAGGGGATATGTATAAACATATTCCTTTTCTTTTTAATTGTTTATTGATATAATAAGCAAAATAGGAGGAATAATATGTTTGAATTAGATGGAATAAGTGTTTTAAAACATAGTAGTATCAAGATAAAAAAAGAAAAAGTCATCTACATAGACCCTTACAAAATAGACATACCTGCCCATGATGCAGATCTAATATTATGTACCCATCCACATTTTGATCATTTTTCACCTGAAGATATAAAAGCTGTTGCAAATGAAAAGACAGTAATAATAACAACCCCAGATTGCAAAGAGGATGTGGAAAATTTAGGATTTATAGAAGAAAATGCTATATATACTAAACCAGGAGATAAATTTGATTTTGAGGGAATTATAATTGAAACTGTACCGGCATATAATAAATTTAAAGAATTTCATCCAAAAGATAAACAATGGGTCGGATATTTATTAACAATGGAAAACACTGTATACTATATTGCAGGAGATACAGACAAAACAAAAGAAAATTCAAAAATAGAATGTGATGTAGCATTTTTACCAGTTGGAGGAACTTATACAATGGATTATACAGAAGCTGCATCATTATCAAATAAATTGAAACCTAAATATGCTATTCCAATTCATTATGGCTCTATAGTTGGAGAACCAGAATGTGGAATGCTATTTAAGGAATTAGCAGAAAACAAAGATACAACATGTGAGATATATTATTAAGAAAAGAACCTAAATTAGGTTCTTTTTTATATGACAAATAAATTTATTGAAAATTCTGCATCTATTGGTCTGCTAATACAGTAGTACCAGAAGAACCATTACCAACAACTTGTGTCATTAAACTGTTCCAAGTAATATTACCTATTTTACCATCTTGAGATAGACCATTGTTAGCTTGAAATTGAATTGTTGCTTCACGAGTTTTTACTCCGAAAATACCATCTAAGCCACCAGTATTTAAACCTAAAGTGTTTAAAGCATCTTGAGCAATTAAAACATAAATACCTCTACTTCCGAACTGAGTTAATGGATAGCCACTTGCAATCCATCTATCATCGAAATGCACCCAGCGGGGAGTATCAATTTCCGGTTCAATGTATCTCCAGTATCCAGAGGCACGAGCTAAATTTCTCATATAATCTCGTTTTTGTTCATTTAAATTTTGTCCAACATCAAATGCAACACCAGCATAATGCTGAGATAAAATTCCATGACCACCTTCCCAACATCTTTTAAAAGCAAAACCGACAAATATAGGAGCTCCATATAATGTCCTAAAATTATTCCAAGATTGCATTGTTCTTCTATCTGTCCATAATATATTAGAACCGCTAGAGCCTCTAAATTCTTTTACAGTTAAAGTTCTATTTACATTATAAGGCATAGCTTCCTGTTCACCTTTGTAATATGTTTCCATTCTATCAGTATTGTTATTATAAATAAGTATTTTTGCCATTTTAAACCTCCTTATTTATAATATTCTATGATGTTAGAAAAAAATGGTTAAAAAAATACTGCAAATTCAATTTGCAGTATTAATAAATTAATATCTTGAACTAGAATTTGATTTAATTCTATAAGCATATTGCATAACTTCTTCGAGTTGTTTTACAGTAATTCCATAAGAATCCAACCAATTTTCTGCAGATCGTTTTTGCTTAGAACTGCTAGAAGAATATGATGGACCAATAAAATAGTAAGAACTGTAATCATCATCATCTAGATCTAGAGAAGAGTCTCTATAACTTAAAGAATTTGAACTACTACTACCAGAATTATAGTGATAGTAATGAAGAATAATATCATCATTTATTCCAGAACCATATGCATCAACACTATAATAATTATCATGTATAGTTACACTAAAACTAAAATCATCTTCAACAAGCATATCATATATTTCTTCAGCTGTTGCATCAGAATTATCAGCATATGAAGAATGTGTAGTTTCATTTTTATCAGATTTTTTCTTTTTAGATGAAGATGAACTTGAAGAATCAAATAAGTCAGAATGATTAACAATTATAAAAACTAAAGCTATAGATACTATAATTAATAAAGTTGCTAAAATAATAATAGAAATAATAAGACCTTTTTTTCCACTTCTATTAGGCGATTTTTCTTTCATTTTTTCCTCCCAATATATTATATTTATATTAATAATAACATAATTTTCCAAATATTCAATATATAAAGTAAAAAAGGAAAGACCCGCCTGCCAAAATAACAGCAGACGGGCTTCCAACCTCCGAACTAGCACTCTAGAACGAGCCTTTTACAGCACGATCAGAATGCCACGAGCCCACTGCGGAACAACCGGGCCACCCTGAGCAGCAGGACGATGCGCATCAGCGCGGATCCATCTGATGATGGGACGCTTAACAGCAATCGTTCCTACCAAAGCACCCATAGCGGTGAGGCAAATGATGACCATACTGGCATGGGGAGCCAGAAGTTCAATTGCCACATATGCTAGGATTCCCAGGAAGCACGCCATCCACGCCATCCGAGACCGAGCAAAAATCGCGACAGCGATAGAGCCCAGAATGATGATGGCTGCGAATGTCATGACGGCCTCACTCGCTGTAAACAACGCAGTGAAGAACGGGGATAGGACTGAATACAGCCCCAGGAACAAAGCAGCAAAGATAATCATGAAGTCACCTCCCTATTAGTTGATAAAATTATTATATCACTAATTTACATAAAATGCAATCAAACGGCTTTTGTTTACAAGCTTAAAATATGATATAATAAACAACATGAAAAATAATGTTAGAGAAAAAATATTTGAATTAGCAGACGAGAAATATAAAAAATTTCAATCAGGTTTGTGCCCAGATACAGATAACATAATTGGAGTAAGAGTTCCAATTTTAAGAAATTATGCAAAAGAATTAGTAAAAGAAGATTTTAAATCTAATTTTGAAAAAATAGAAACTGATTATTATGAAGAAGTAATGCTTAAAGGAATGATGATTGGTTTAGCCCAAATACCATATGAAGAAAAATTGAAATATGTAGAAGACTTTATACCATATATAGACAATTGGGCAACATGTGATGTATTTGTATCGGGATTAAAAATAAAAGAAAAAGAACAATTTTATGAATTTATACTAAAATATTTATCAAACCAAAATACAGAGTTTGAAATTAGATTTGGTTTAGTATGCTTGTTGAATTATTTTATAGATGAACAACATTTAGCTAAAATATTTGAAATAACAGATACAATAAACAGAGATGAATATTATGTTGAAATGGCTATTGCATGGCTAATTTCAATTTGCTATATAAAGTTTCCAAAAGAAACAAGAAAATATCTTAAAGATAATAAACTTAGTAAATTTGCATATAACAAATCAATACAGAAAATAATAGAATCAAGAAGAATTACAGAACAAGAAAAAGAAAAATTAAGAAAAATGAAAAGATAAAAGGAAGGAAAATTATGTTAAAAATAGGGTGTCATTTATCAGTATCTAAAGGATTTTATGAGATGGGGAAAGAAGCAGTTTCAATAAATGCAAATACAATACAATTTTTTACTAGAAATCCAAGAGGAGGAGCTGCAAAACCAATAGATGAAGAAGATGTAAAAAGATTTAAGCAATTAGCAGAAGAAAATAAAATTGAAGTATTGTTAGCTCATGCTCCATATACACTAAATGCATGTGCGGCAACTGAGGGACTTAGAGACTTTGCAAAAAATACAATGAAGGACGACTTAAAAAGAATGGAATATTTCCCAGGAAATTATTACAATTTTCATCCAGGAAGCCACGTAGGACAAGGAGCAGAAGTTGGAATTGATTATATTATTAAAATGCTAAATGAAATTATTAAACCAGAGCAACATACAAAAATTCTATTAGAAACTATGGCCGGAAAAGGTACAGAAATAGGAAGAAATTTTGAAGAAATAAAACAAATAATAGACGGAATTGAACTAAAAGATCATATAGGAGTTTGCCTTGATACATGCCATATTTTTGATGGTGGATATGATATAGTTAATAATTTAGATAAAGTTATAGAAGAATTTGATAAAATAATTGGACTTGAAAAATTATATGCAATTCATTTAAATGATAGTATGAACATTTTAGGTTCACACAAAGACAGACATGCCAAAATAGGAGAAGGAAATATAGGACTTGAAGCAATCACACGAATTATAAATCATCCTAAATTAAGAAATCTTCCATTCTTCTTAGAAACACCAAATGAACTAGAAGGTTATGGAAAAGAAATTGCTTTATTAAGAAGTAAATATGAAGAATAAAAACAAAAAAACCGTGAATTTTATTCACGGTTTTTTGTTTATTGTCCAACTACATTTTCTGTATTCACAACCTTATTTGCGGTTGATGGATTACCATCAAGTGCAGTCATAAATGTTTGTATACTATAAGTCTTTCCATCACTAGTTAATAAAATAGTTCCTGATTCATCTGTTCTGTAAACTGTTGAACCACAATCAGATAATCTTTTTATGATATCTGCAGATGGATGAGAATACGTATTATTTGCACCTACAGAAATGATTGCTGTTTCAGGTTTAACACTATTAATAAATTTTTCTGAACTACTTGTATCAGAACCATGATGACCAACTTTTAATACATCTACATCTGGCCAAACATACTTATCTTCATTTGCCTTTTCAGCATCTCCCATGAAAAGGAAAGTTTTTTCTCCATAAGCCATGTGAATAACAATTGAATTTAAATTTAACTCAGATTGTTCTTCATTTTCAACTGCCATAATTGTACAAATTCCATCACCAATACCAAATGTATTACCAACTTCACAACGAGTAATTGAAAGACCTTTTGCAGAAATTGCTTCTAAAACTGATTGGAAAGTTGAAGTACTAGTAGTTGCATCAGGCATATAAATTTTTCCAATTTCAAAACTATTTATTATATCGTCCATTCCACCAATATGATCTTCATGAGGATGTGTACCAACCAAGTAGTCAATTCTTTGAATTCCTAAAGATGAAATATAATTTACAAGAAGTGGCCCATCTTCATTATTTCCTGCATCTATTAACATTGTTTGAGAATCGGCTATAACAAGAATTGAATCTGCTTGCCCAACATCAAAGAAATATATTTGTAATTTTGAATCAGCTGAAACTACAGTATTATTAACTGTATTAACAGTAATCATATTTGATGAATTTGTTGGAATATTTAAATTCTCTTCAATTAAGTTATTAACCTCATCAGGAAATTGGTTACTTATAAATGCAGCAATAATCAATATAATTCCAAGAAATAAAGTAATTAGAAATCCTTTTATTTGTGGATGAATTGGACGTTTTTTGCTATGTCTCATAAGAACCTCCATTCTTTGCACCATAATTATAAATATACTAAAACAAAAAATCAACTGTTAATAAAAAAATAACAAGAATGTAAAAAAATATTAAAAAATACTTGCAAATGTTAAATTTATATATTAAAATTTAATCGAAGTGGAGAAAAGTGGTGAAAAGTGGTTAGTAACCAGAAAGGGTGAGAAAGGTTGTTAATTGGCGAATTTGAGCATTCTTTAGATGCAAAAGGAAGATTAATAATGCCAGCTAAACTTAGAGATTCAATTGGTGACAGTTTTGTTGTTACTAAAGGTTTAGATGGTTGCTTATTTGCGTTCTCAAAGACAGAATGGGAAAATTTCGAAGAAAAATTAAAAGCCCTACCACTTTCAAATAAAAATTCAAGAGAGTTTACAAGATTTTTCCTATCTGGAGCAACAGAGTGCGAAATAGATAAACAAGGAAGATTTTTAATTCCAAATAATTTAAGAGATTCAGCTGGACTTACTAAAGAAGTTGTAATTATAGGTGTTGGAACAAGAATTGAAATTTGGGATAAGGAAAAATGGAATAATTACAATAATGATGAAAATATATCTGTTGAAGATATAGCAGAAAATATGACAATGCTTGGTATATAACTTGCAAAAGTTTATATAAAATACAAAAGATAAAACCTTAAGAAACAAAAGAACAAAAATTACAAAAGACAAAAGGCAGTCTTTTGACTGCCTAAAGAGTATTATTTACAAAAGAATTTTAAAGACACAAAAGATTCTTTAAAATTCAAAAGATGTATTAATATACATAAGAAAAATAAAATACAAAAGACACACATATTCTGGGGTAACGTGCCCCAGAATATGAAAAAAATAATACATATAAAGTAAAGACAGTTGGTAAATTATATCTACCAACTTTTAAGTATTTTATAAAAGAAAAGGTAGTTTTAATGGATTTTGTTCATAAACCTGTCTTGCTAAATGAATGTATAGAAGGACTTAATATAAATCCGGATGGAATATATGTTGATGGAACTTTAGGAGGAGCAGGACATAGTAGTGAAATATTAAAAAGGCTTTCTAAAAATGGAAAACTTATAGGAATTGACAAAGATGAAGAAGCATTAAAAGCTTCAAAAGAAAGACTTAAAGATTATTCAAATGTAGTTTATTATCATGGAAATCATGACGATATAAAAAATATATTAGAAGAACTTAATATAGAAAAAGTTGATGGCATATTATTAGACTTAGGTGTTTCATCATACCAGTTAGATGAAAAAAGCAGAGGATTTAGCTATTTAGGAAATAACGATTTAGATATGAGAATGGACAAGTCTCAAGAATTAGATGCTAAATACGTTATAAACAAATATTCAGAAGAAAACTTAGCAAAAATCATTTATGAATATGGAGAAGAGAGATTTTCAAGACAAATAGCAAGAAATATTTGCCTTGAAAGAAAGAAAAAAGAAATTGAAACAACAAAAGAATTAGTTGATATTATAGAAAGATCAATACCAGCAAAGTTTAGACAATTTGATTCACATCCAGCAAAAAGAACATTTCAAGCAATACGAATTGAAGTAAATGATGAAATAAAACCTTTATCTAAGTCAGTAGCAGAAGCAATAGATTGCTTAAAACCACAAGGAAGACTATGTATAATTACATTTCACTCTTTAGAGGATAGAGCAGTAAAAAATGCTTATACAAATGCTGAAGGAAAATGTACATGTCCACCTGGATTACCATATTGTGCTTGTGGTGCTATAAAAAAAGCAAAGATAATAAATAAAAAGCCAATATTACCTACAAAAGAAGAAATGGATGAAAATTCGAGAAGTAAGAGTGCAAAGTTGAGAATCATTGAAAAATTATAAAAAAGGAGGTGCAGGGAAATGGCTATGCAAAGACCAATAAAATACCAATATGAGACAAGCCCTAGGAAATTGCAACCAGAATATAGACCTGCAAGAAAAAAATATCCTCCAAAATCAACTGCACCAAAACAGAAAACTGCTACTCCAAAAATAAGTGCAAAAAAGAAAGAAGGCAGAAAAAAATTAGTAATATCTCTTATGGTACTATTTGCTGTAATATTTACAATAAGCTACAGAAATTCACAAATAGATGAAGCCTTTAGAAAAGGCGAAGAAATGAAGCAAGCTTATTTAGAGATTGAAAAAGAAAATGATCAACTAAAAGTTGATATTGAAGATAGCTTAAATTATAACAATATTGAACAAGCTGCTAAAGAAAAATTAGGAATGCAAAAACTTTCAAATAAACAAACAATTTATATAAACTTACCTAAAAGGGATTACATTCAACCAGCAACAGAAGATGTTGTAATTAATGAAAATGAAGGATTCTTTACAAAAATAATTAATTCAATAATGAATCTATTTTAAAAAGAAATAATTAAAATAAAATTGATTATTTCTTTTTTTGCGTTAAAATATTATAATATACAAATAATATAGGAGATAAAAATGGAAGAAATAGTTTTTGTAACACATAACAAAGGAAAAGTAAAATCAGCAGAAAAGCATTTTAAAAATTTAAAAATAAGTACATTTGATTACGAACTAGATGAACCAAGAAGTGATGACCTGCAAGTAATAGCAACAGCAAAAGTAAAACAAGCATTTCAAATAGTAAAAAAGCCATGTATAGCATTAGACTCAGGATTTTTTATTGATGAGTTAAATGGATTTCCAAGAGCTTTCGTAAATTTTGCACTTGATAGTATTGGTATAGACGGAATTTTAAAATTAATGGAAGGCAAAGCAAACAGAAAATGCTGTTTTAAAGAATGTTTAGCTTTTTATGATGGAAAAGATATAAAATACTTTTTTGGAACTCATCCAGGAACATTAGCAACAGAAAAGATGGGACCTGACAAAGAAGAAAAATGGTCTGATCTATGGTTTATTTTTAAACAAGAAGGATGTGAAAAAACTATAGCTCAAATGAGATCTGAAGAAGTTGAAGATAATAGAATTGCAGTTAAATCAGATGGAGCAATGAAAAAGTTTGCTAAGTGGTACAAAGAAAATATACAAAATGGATAGCTAATATTGAAATAATAATTGCATTTATGTTATACTTGCCGAGAAAGGATGGAGAATATGAATATAACAATATCAGACAAAATTAAATATGTTGGCGTAAATGATAAAACATTAGATTTATTTGAAAGCCAATATGTAATTCCAAATGGAGTATCATATAATTCATATATTATTGAGGATGAAAAAACTACAATAATGGATACAGTTGATAAAAGAGCAGTATCTGAATGGATAGGAAACGTAGAAAGAGAATTAAAAGATGTAAAACCTACATATTTATTAGTTTCACATCTAGAACCAGATCACTCAGCTGGAATAGAAATAATTTCAGAAAAATATCCAGAAATGAAAATAATATTAAGTCAAAGAGCTGCAAATATGTTGCCACAATTTACAAACAAAGATCTATCAAATAGATTAGTAATTGTTGCAGAAGGAGATTCAATAGACTTAGGAAGCCACAAGTTGAATTTTGTTATGGCACCAATGGTACATTGGCCAGAAGTAATGTTTACATATGAATCAACTGAAAAAGTTTTATTTGCAGCAGATGGATTTGGAAAATTTGGAGCATTAGATACAGACGAAGATTGGGATTGTGAAGCAAGAAGATATTATTTCAATATAGTAGGAAAATATGGAGCACAAGTTCAAGCTGTACTAAAAAAAGCAGCTACACTAGATATAAAAACAATATGCCCACTTCATGGACCAATATTAAAAGAGAATTTAGAACATTACATTAACAAATATGACATTTGGAGTAGTTATAAACCAGAAGATAAAGGAATACTTATTGCATATAATTCAATACACGGAAACACTAAAAAAGCTGTAGAAAAACTAAAAGAATTATTAGAAGAAAATAAAGCTGAAAAAGTTGTTTTAAGTGATTTATCTAGAGACGATATGGCGGAAACAATCGAAGATGCATTTAGATATGACAGATTAATAATTGCTTCACCTACATATGATGCAGGATTATTCCCTACAACAGAAAAATTCTTAAGACATTTAAAACATAAAAATTATCAAAATAGAAAAGTTGGAATAGTTGAAAATGGATCATGGGCACCAATGTCAGGAAAACTAATGAAAGAACTTTTAGGTGAAATGAAAGATATAACTATAGTTGAACCAACAGTAACAATAAAAACATCAATGAAAGAAGAAACTATAGAAAAATTAAAAGAATTAGCTAAAGCTATGACATGCTAAAAATAATTTTAAAATATAATTATTAGATTACACTTTATATTTTTGTGTAAATCTAAAAAGAGGAGGAAATTATGAAATACGAATGTACAGTATGTGGACACATTTATGATGAAGAAGCTGAAGGAGTAAAATTTGAAGATCTACCAGAAGATTGGGTATGCCCATTATGTGGTGTTGGAAAAGATATGTTCAAAAAAGTTGAAGAATAATTTTTGGAAAGAAGGTTACTTATTTAGTAACCTTCTTATCGTGTCTAAACGAAAATAGAAAAAGAAAGTATGTTGACATTAAATTTATTCTTTGATAAAACAAAAAAGAAATAAAATAAGGAGGAGATTATGAAAAACTTAATCGACATAAAAGACCTATCAATAAAAGAAATTGATGAATTGATTGAAGTAGCCAAAGACATTATGCAAGAACCTGAAAAATATTCAGAAAAATGTAAGCATAAAAAATTGGCTACTTTATTTTTTGAGCCAAGTACAAGGACAAGATTAAGCTTTGAAGCTGCAATGATGGAACTTGGTGGAAATGTTTTAGGATTTTCAGAAGCATCATCTAGCTCAACAGCAAAGGGAGAAAGCGTTTCTGACACAATAAAAGTTGTTGGAGGATACAGCGATATTATTGCAATGAGACATCCAAAAGAAGGAGCACCACTAGTTGCATCTTTTCGTTCAGATGTACCAATTATAAATGCTGGAGATGGAGGACACAATCATCCAACACAAACATTGACAGATTTATTAACTATATCTTGTGAAAAAGGCAGATTAGATAATCTTACAATAGGACTATGTGGAGACTTGAAATTTGGTAGAACAGTCCATTCTCTAATAACAGCAATGTCTAGATATAAAAATATAAAATTCGTTTTAATTTCACCAGATGAACTAAAAATTCCAGAATACGTTAAAGAAGAAATACTAGATAAAAATAAAATTGAATATATAGAAACGAATGATTTAGAAGAACATATGGATAAACTAGATATTCTTTATATGACAAGAGTACAAAAAGAAAGATTCTTTAATGAAGAAGATTATTTAAGACTAAAAGATTATTATATTCTAAATAAAAACAAATTAAAAAATGCTAAAGAAGATTTAGTAATAATGCATCCACTACCAAGAGTAAACGAAATTTCAACAGAAGTTGATGACGACAAAAGAGCATGTTATTTTAAACAAGCAAAATATGGAAAATATATAAGAATGGCACTAATATTAAAACTACTTGAAATAAAATAATAGGAGGAAAAAATGAATATTGATAGCATTAGAAATGGAATTGTTATTGATCACATACAAGCCAAAAAAGGTTTAGAAATATTTGATGCTTTAAAATTAGGTGAATTAGATTGCTCTGTAGCAATAATAACAAATGCAAGAAGTCAAAAGATGGGAAGAAAAGATATAATTAAAATTGATAAAAACATTGATTTAGATTTAGATATATTAGGATATTTAGATCCAAACATAACAATTAATATAATAAAAGATGATAAAAGAGTTAAAAAATTTCACGTAGAATTACCTAAGGAAATTGTGAATATCATAAAATGTAAAAATCCTAGGTGTATAACATCAGTTGAACAAGAACTTAAGCATGTATTTGTTTTAACCGACAAGGAAAAGAAAATATATAGATGTAAGTATTGTGAAACTATAAAAGAAGATTAAAAAAAGCGGATCTAAAAAATAGATCCGTTTTTTATTTTTTATAAATAAGAAAAGCCTCATAGTACAAGATATTGCTGAATATTTTTAGAAAAAGGAGTTTACTATGAGTTTTTTAAATATTAAAAAAAGGCTAAGAATAATGCTATTCATAAGCTTATTTTTATTTACTGCATTAATTATTAGAATAGGTTGGATTCAAATCATACGTGGAAAATATTACAGTGATCTAGCTTTTAAGCAACAAAATTTAGACAGAGAAATAACAGCAAAACGTGGAATTATATATGATAGAAATGAAAATATTTTAGCTATGAGTGCAAGTAGTGAAATGATAACAATTAATCCTAATAATATACCTAAAGAAAAGAAAGAATTAGTTGCAAGAAAGATTTCTGAGATATTAGAACTTGATTATGAAAAGATACTAAAAAAGGTAAATAGAAATAGTTCAATTGAAATAATATCAAAAAAAGTCGAGAAAGATAAAAGTAACAATTTAAGAAAATGGCTAATTGAAAACAATGTAAATACTGGGGTAAACATAGACGAAGATAGTAAAAGATATTATCCATATGGAAGTTTAGCATCACAAATTATAGGATTTTGCGGATCTGATAATCAAGGATTAAACGGAATTGAGGCTAAATATGAAAATGAATTAAAAGGAAAAGCAGGAAGCATAAGCAAATTAACTGATGCTAAAGGAAAAAATATAAAAGATACTTCCGAAAATTATCAAGAGGCTAAAGAAGGATATGGACTAGAATTAACAATAGATTGCAATATTCAACAAATTGCAGAAAAGTATCTAGAAGAAGCTTGTATTGACAATAAGTGTACAGATGGTGGAAATGTTATCATAATGAATCCTCAAAATGGGGATATCTTAGCGATGGCAACTTATCCAAACTATGATTTAAATAATCCATTTGAGATAAACAATGAAGAATTAAAAAATATTTGGGATAGTCTATCACAAGAAGAAAAAAACAATAATCTGCAAGCTATGTGGAGAAACAAAGCTATTGCAGATACTTATGAACCTGGTTCTACATTTAAATTAGTAACCGCGTCAGCATCATTAGAAGAAGGAATAACTCAAACGGATAAAGCAGGAGAATTTAACTGTTCAGGAGGAATTGAGGTTGCAGGAGTAAGAATAAAATGTTGGAGATATTATAGACCTCATGGTTCAGAGTCATTAAGGCAAGCACTAATGAATTCCTGTAATCCAGTATTTATAGGTTTGGGTCAAAGATTAGGAGTTGAAACATATTACAATTATTTAGAAAAGTTTGGATTTTTGCGAAAAACAGGAATTGATTTACCAGGAGAAGCAGGAAGTATTTTCTTAGCAAAAGATAAAGTAGGACCTGTAGAGCTAGCCACAATAAGCTTTGGACAAAGATTTGAAGTAACACCAATTCAAATGGCAACAATGTTATCAACAATAGCAAATAAAGGAACATATGTTAAACCTAGATTAGTAAAAGCAATTATTAATCCAGAAACAGAAGAAAAAACAGAAATTCAGCCTGAATACAAAAATCAGGTTATATCTGAAAAAACTGCAGAAGAAGTACTAGATATGATGAGTACAGTAGTAGGAGAAGGTACTGGAAAAAATGCAAAAGTAGAAG
>CANQPZ010000009.1 GCA_947625895.1 uncultured Clostridia bacterium
CTTTTAAAAAGCAAAATGTGAATTGACAGAGTTTCATCATGTCATATCACATTTATATAGAATTCGGTAATCCTTTGGTAAAAAGATTAACTTGTAGATTTACTACATAAATTATATTTTTATAATACTTTGACCCGAATTCAGTATTTAGTTATATTCTCAATTGAATATAGAAGTATAAAGTAGTTTCAAGTATTATAAAAACCACGATACTATTATACCATAGTTTACATAAAAATGCAAGTTATAATGCTTTTTTATTTTGTTCCGTATATTCTGTCTCCAGCATCTCCTAGACCAGGAAGAATATATGCGTCTTCATTTAACTTTTCATCAATTTTAGCACAATATATTTTAACATCTGGATGTTTTTGCTGAACATTTTTTAAACCTTCTGGAGCTGCAATTATGCATAAAAATTTAATACTTTTTACACCTTTTCCTTTTAATAAATCAATTGCATCAACTGCACTTCCACCTGTTGCAAGCATTGGGTCAAGTAAAATAACTTCTTTGTTTTCTATATTTTTTGGAACTTTAAAAAAGTAATTAACAGGTTTGTGATTATTTGTTTCATCTCTATACATTCCAATGTGTCCAATTTCTGCATTAGGTATTACATTTATAACTCCGTTTAACATTCCCATACCAGCTCTTAGGATAGGAACAAATGCATAATTATCTTCATTTAATTTTTTAGCATTCATTTTGCATAAAGGTGTTGATATTTCATAATCTTCTAATTTTGCATCATTCATAGCTGTGTAACATAAAAACATTGAAATCTCTTCAATTAATTCACGAAATTCTTTTGTGCCTGTTTTTTTATTTCTTAATATCCCCAATTTATGTTCAATAAGTGGATGATTTAGTTCAAAAACTTGCAATTTGTTCATAAAAAACCTCCTTTTTTAAAAAAAGTACTAGAAAAAAATTCTAGTACTAATGTGATTCCCATCTAACTAATCTAATATCTTTGTAGGTAGACAATACTTCCATATATTTTTCATAATCTTCTTCCCATAAAACAGAAGGAACTTTATCAAATGCTTCAAAAACTCTTTCTGCTTCACGTAAAAAAATAAGCTGTTCTGTTGTAGATAATTTTTCATACTTCTTTGAGAAAGCATATAACTTATTTAGTGTATCATTTGCTTTTATAAAAGACCAAAAGTCCTTAACTTTCATTCCTGCCATTTTTATTTGTGCAACTGCTAGACCAATAAGCATGACTATTATAATAAGAAGCATAAAAACTATAGCGAGTATAGCTGTCATACCTTTTACTCCTTTGTATAAAATCTAGAAAAATTATAACATATGAAAAAAATAATAGCAATATTGCAAATTAATTTTAAAAATAAAGAAAATATAAAAAAATAGTGGCTATATTTTTTAGAATATGATAGAATGACAAAAGTAAAATAAGATGGGAGTTGTAGATTTAAAATGTATAAAAGAGTCTTATTAAAATTAAGCGGAGAAGCAATGGCAGGAGAACAAAAGACAGGCATAAATGCAGAAGTTATAGATGAAATTTGTGACAAGATTGCAACAATATCTAAGCAAGGAGTTCAAATTGGAATTGTTGTAGGAGGAGGAAATTTTTGGAGAGGCAAATATGGTTACAACATGGAAAGTACAACTTCAGACTATATGGGAATGCTTGCAACAGTCATTAATGCATTAGCACTTAAAGATACTTTAGAAAATAAAGGAATCAAAGCTGTTGTTGAAACATCAATTTCAATGATTCAAATTGCAGAACCATATACAAAAAGAGATATGGAAAAACATTTAGAAAATGGTGAAGTAGTTATATTTGGTGGAGGAACTGGACATCCATTTTTCTCAACAGATACTGGTGCAGCTTTAAGAGCAGCTGAGATGGGAGCGGAAACAATTTTAGTAGCCAAAACTATTGATGGTGTTTATTCTGCTGATCCAAAGGTAGATTCAAATGCAATAAAATATGATGAAATTACTTATACTGAAGTATTAAATAAAAATTTAAAAGTTATGGATTCTGCAGCCATAGCAATTTGTAAAGATAACAATATTCCTTTATTAGTTTTCGCATTAAAAGATCCTGAAAATATTATTAGAGCTGTTAATGGCGAAAAGATAGGAACAATTGTAAAATAATTTAAAGGAGAATATAATTTATGGAATTTGATAAACTTGAAGAAAGAATGAATAAAACTATAAGTGTTTTGGAAGATAATTTTTCAGATATTAGAGCTGGTAGAGCTAATCCAGCAATACTAAATAAAATTACAGTTGATTATTATGGAGTTCCAACCCCAATTAATCAAGTTGCTGGAATTTCCGTTCCAGAAGCTAGACTTATTGTTATTCAACCTTGGGATGCTAGCGTTTTAAAAGAAATTGAGAAAGCTATATTAGCATCAGATTTAGGATTGAATCCAAATAATGATGGAAAAGTAATAAGACTTGCATTTCCAGAATTAACTGAGGAAAGAAGAAGAGATCTAGTTAAAGATATTAAAAAAATAGCTGAAGATGCTAAAGTAAGCATAAGAGCAGTTAGAAGAGATGGAATTGATGAAGCAAAAGAAATGCAAAAAGAATCATTAATTACAGAAGATGATTTAAAAAAGGCTGAAGAAGATATACAAAAATTAACAGATAAAAAAATAGCTGAAATTGATGCTAAGTTTGAGAAGAAAGAACAAGAAATAATGTCAGTATAGAAAGGGTTATATTTATGGATCAAAAAAATATGCCTAGACATATTGGTATTATCATGGATGGCAATAGAAGATGGGCAAGGAAACAAGGAATTGATTATAGATTAGGACATAAAGAAGGAGCTAAGACTCTTGAAAAAATAGTTAGATACGCTAAAAAAATAGGAATTAAGTACATTACAGTATATGCTTTTTCAACTGAGAATTGGAAAAGAAGTGAAGAAGAAGTAGGAGCTTTAATGTTACTATTAAAGAATTACCTAGATGATTATAGTAAGAGAGCAGATACAGAGGATATTAAAATTAAAATCTTAGGCGATGTTTCTGCACTTTCAAAAGGATTACAAAAAAGTATTAGTAATGCTGTTGAAAGAACAAAAGATAATAAAGCTATAACATTTTCAATAGCGCTTAATTATGGCGGTAGAGATGAAATAATTCATGCAATTAAAAAAATTGCAGAAGCTGTTAAAAAAGGAAGTTTAGAAATTGAAGATATAAATGAAGATATTGTTTCTGATAATCTTTATACAGAAGGAATACCTGATCCAGATTTGATAATTCGTACAAGTGGAGAATTACGTTCAAGCGGATTTTTAACTTGGCAATCAGTATATTCAGAATATTTATTTTTAGATAAATACTGGCCTGATTTTTCAGAAGAAGATTTAGATAATGCAGTAATTGAATTCAATAAAAGAAAAAGAAATTTTGGGGCTGGATAAATTAAAATGAGAAAGGAATAAAGCATGATTAAAAGATTGTTAGTAACTATAATTGGTATACCTATTCTTATTATTGTACTTGCATCAGGAAACAAATATTTAATAGATGCTATAATTGCTATATTTGCTGTTATGGGAATATATGAGTATTTTAAGTGTTGCAAATTGAAATTTAAACCAGTTTCATGGATTGGATATATTTTAGCTATATCACTTGCGTTTATACATCTGATTCCTATGGAGTATATTAGTAAATATCTTGCAATAGCTTTATTATCAGTAGTTGCATTACTTTTCTTACATGTAATAGTTACTGATATGAAAATAAATGTAATAGATATTGCAGTTAGTTTATTTGGATATATTTATGTTGTTGGATTTTTTGCATTTATACCACTTGTTTTTGGATTTGAAAAAGATGGCGTGAATTTAGGCAAGTATTATATTTGGTTTTTATTTATAACTACTTGGGGATCTGACATGCTTGCATATTTAATAGGATGCAAATTTGGAAAACATAAATTTAGCAAAATTAGCCCAAATAAATCTATAGAAGGATGTATAGCTGGATTGCTTGCCGGAGTTTTATTAAGCCTAGTTGCTACAGTAATATTAAATTATTTCTTTGCTTTGCAAATTAATTACTTAGTAATAGGTGCAATTTCTGTAGGATTATCATTAATTGGGCAGATCGGTGATTTTGCTGCTTCTGCTATTAAAAGATATTTTGGAGTTAAAGATTTTAGTAACTTATTACCTGGACATGGTGGTTTAATAGATAGATTTGATAGTGTTATTTTTACAGCACCATTTGCATACTATCTAATAACATTATTTCTTTAATATTAGGAGGAAATCTTGGTAGCTTTTATAGTTAATGCACTAAAAATTATATTTGTATTAGGCTTTTTAGTATTAATACATGAAGGCGGTCACTTTTTAGTAGCCAAATTTTTTAAAGTAAAAGTTAATGAATTTTCTATTGGATTTGGAAAAAAATTATTTTCAAAACAAAAGGGAGAAACAACATATTCAATAAGGATTATACCTTTAGGTGGATATGTAAGTATGCTTGGAGAAGAAGAGAGAGTTGATGATGAAAGATCTTTTTCTAAGCAAAGTATTCCTAAAAGAATTGCAATTGTTGCAGCAGGTGGATTAGTAAATATTATATTTGGATTACTTGTTTACTTCATTGTAATTGCATGTATGGGAAATTTCGTATCTAAAAATGTTGACTATGTTATGGAAGATTATGGGGCAGCACAATCAGGAATTGAATCTGGTGATGAAATTATAAAGATTAATAATAAGCCAGTTTTTATTTCTGGAGATGTAACTTCTGAAGTAAACAAATCAGGAAATAATAATATAAGTGTAAAAGTAAAAAGAAATGGAGAAATAAAGGAATTTAATGTTACTCCAACAGAAATAAAAGGAAAAACAATAGGAATTTACCTTGATTCTGAAAGTTCTACAAAGGTTGCATATATTTCTGAAGATTCTCCGGTAAAAGATGTTTTGCAACTTGGAGATATTATTGTTAAAATTAATGAGGAAGAAGTTAGAGACGATTACGAAAAAATGACCACAGCTATTAATGCTTGTGAAAATGATATAAATTTGACTATTGAAAGAGATGGAGAATTGCAACAACTTACAGTTTCTCCTCAGGAGTATTCAAATTATTATTTAGGCATCGTTTTCAAACAGGCAGATAAAGATTTATTCACAAGAGTTTATTATGCATGGTTTGAAACAGGTAATTTTGCTCTTTCACTTATTGATAATGTAAAAAGCTTATTTACTGGAGGAATTTCAATAGACCAAATGATGGGACCAATTGGAATTTCAAAGACAGTAAGTTCAACAAAGACTTTATATGATTTTGTTTTCTTATTAGCATTAATATCATTGTCACTAGGTATAACAAATCTTTTACCATTTCCAGCACTTGATGGTGGAAAAATATTAATTTTACTAATAGAAGCAATTAGGAGAAAACCATTAAAAGAAAATGTAGAAATAGCAATACAAATGATTGGTTTTACTTTACTAATATTATTATCAATTTATATATCATATTTTGATGTAATGAGATTTTTATAGAAATATAGAAAGGAAGGAAACTAAAGATGAATTGTAAAATTTGCGGTGCAGAACTAAAAAAACCTGGAGAATTGTGTAATAATTGTATGAACAAACTTATGAAAGATCAAGAAATTCGTAATGATAAAAAGGAATATTACACATTTAAGAAAACTTTTGCTTTAGGTTATGAACTTCTAAGAAAGATAGAACAAATTGGTATTTTAATTTTATTAATTGCTTTATTATTATCAGTTGATATAGGATTTTGGCCATATACACTTGCTTTAGGCGTTGCATACTTTTTATGGCTTACTCTTGATATGCTTTATTTAAGAGCATCAATTAATAGAGGAGTATGTACTTTATATAGAACTAAATTAGTGTATAAAGAAGGAATTTTTAGAAAGAAAGTTGTTGAAATTCCATATTCTGATGTAGAGGAAATTTACTATTCTGTTGGAAATATGCAGAGAGTATTTCATATGGGAACGATTGTAATTAAGAGAAAAACAAGAAACATATTACAAAGGAACTTTTTCATTGAACCTGTAAAAAATATTGAAACTGTTTTTGGAAAGATTGAGGAATTATTAAAATAAGGTAGGCGTAATAAATGCAGAAGGTTAAAGATATATTTAGTGATTATTCAAATAAACAAGAAAAAATAAATGAAGCAGAATTTTTAAAAGCAGACTTGTATAAAAAAACTAATAAACTAGAAGTATATATAGTTAGCCATGAAAAAATTTCAATTGATGAACTATCTAATTTTGAAGATTTTATTACAAAGAGATTTAATGTACAAAGAGCATTGATCGAAATTCAATATTCAGATGTAGAAATAGAAATGAATATTGAAGAAGATTGGCAAAAAATAGTCACATATATGTCTAAAAAAGAGCCTATGACAAGAGCTATATTGAGAAATAGTACTGTTAAAGTAGATAACAGTACTATTTCTGTTGAGCTTAAAATGAAAGGAAAAGATCTTTTGTGCTCTAAGAAATTTGATAAAGGATTAGAACATCTAATATCAAATCTTTATAATAAAAAAGTTAAAGTAAACTATGAAGAAAATGAAGAAACAAGTAAAGAAGAATATGACAAATATTTAAAAGCTCAAGAACATGAAGCTATTTTGCATTTGCAAGAAATAGCAAAAAGAGAAGCGGAAGAAAGAGCAAATAGACCAGAACCAGTTCATTCAAGTACAACAGAAACTGGAGAAAAAGTTTCTGAAAATAGTGATAATGGTTTAATTTTAGGTAAGACAACTAATTTCAAAAGTAAATTTGCTAATATTTCTGATATTAATGATAGTACAACAAAAGTTAATATCGAAGGTGAAGTTACTAGTGTAAGTTCAAGAGACATAAAAAATAATAGAACAATTTTAAGTTTTAATGTTGAAGACGGAAAAGCAAGTATTATCTGTAAAGCTTTTGTAGACTCTAATTTAACTGCAGGAATTCTTGAAAAATTAAAAGAGGGCCAAGGAGTTAAAGTAGATGGTAATGCTAAATTTGATGATTATGCAAATGAGATCACAATAATGTCTAACAATGTAGTAATGTCTTCATTTAAACTTGAAGGTGGTAATGAAGAGACTAAAACTGAATCTGGAGAGCAAAGTCCATTAATTTATGGTAGAACAACTAACATAAAAACACCAATGTATAAAATTGTTGATATTAATAATGATACTGATAAAGTTTGCTTAGAAGGTGAAATTATCAGTACAGATACTCGTGATATAAAAGGTGATAGAACTATCATAATGTTTAATCTTTATGATGGAAGTAGCACTATGACAATAAAAATATTTGCTGAAAGTAAAAAAACAAAAGAAATTGTAGGCAGATTAAAGAAGGCAAAAGGAATAAAAATTGATGGTGTTGCTAAATATGATAATTTTGCTAAAGAAATTACCATAATGGCCAATACTGTTATTGAGACACAAGGTAAATCAAAAGTAAAAAGAATGGATAACTCTGAAGAAAAAAGAGTAGAACTTCATATGCATACTCAAATGAGTCAAATGGATGCTGTTACTTCTGCAGAAGATCTATTAAAAAGAGCAATAAGTTGGGGATGGAAATCTATTGCAATTACTGATCACGGTGTTGTTCAAAGTTTCCCTGAAGCTCATAAGTTTCTTGATAAATCAGGTGCAGATATTAAAGTAATATATGGTGTTGAAGCTTATTTTGTTCCTGATAAAAACCCTAGTGTTGTATATCCTAGAAAACAAGATATTAATGGAGAATATTGTGTTCTAGACTTAGAAACAACAGGTTTATCTTTTAGAACAGAAAAGATTACAGAAGTGGGAATAATTAAAATAAGAAATGGTGAAATCGTTGACGAATTTGAATGCTTTGTAAATCCCCAAAAACCAATACCACAAGAAGTTGTTGAAGTAACACATATTACTGATGATATGGTAAAAGATGCTGAGACAATAGATAAAGTTATTCCTAAAATAATAGATTTTATTGGAGATAGTGTTTTAGTAGCACATAATGCTGATTTTGATATAGGATTTTTAAAACATAATTTTGCTGAATATGGTTATGAATTGGAAAATACTTATATTGATACATTAAGATTAGCAAAAGTACTTTTCCCTGAAATGAAAAAGTATAAGTTAGGATTAATTGCTGAAAAATTAGAAATAAAAGTTGATGTTGCCCATCGTGCATTAGATGATGTTAAGACATTAGTTCAAGTATTTAATATAATGATTGAGAAGTTAAAAGAAAATGGAGCAAAAACAGTTAATGATATTGATAATTGCATTGCTAGTGATCCTGAATCTTATAAAAAATTGCCTTCATATCATGCAATAATACTTGCAAAAGATTATGTTGGTTTAAAGAATTTATATAAACTTGTTTCTTATTCTCACTTAGATTATTTCTATAAAAAACCACGTATATTAAAAAGTTTATTTGAAAAATATAGAGAAGGACTTATTCTTGGAAGTGCTTGTGAGGCTGGAGAATTATATAGAGCAATTGTTGCTGGAAGACCGGAAGAAGAAATTGAAGAAATTGCTAAATATTATGATTATCTAGAAATTCAACCAATTGGAAACAACGAATATATGGTTAGAAATGGAACTGTTGCTGATGATTTTGAATTACAAAACATAAATAGAAGAATTGTTGAATTAGGAGAGAAACTTAATAAATTAGTAGTTGCAACATGCGATGTTCATTTTATGGATCCACAAGATGAAATATATAGACGTATTCTTCAAGCTGGACAAAAATATGATGATGCAGATTTCCAAGCACCATTATATTTGCGTACAACTGAAGAAATGCTTGATGAATTTGCTTATTTAGGTGAAGAAAAAGCATACGAAATTGTTGTAACTAATACAAATAAAATTGCTGATATGTGTGACAGAATTAGTCCAATTTCTAGTGAAAAATGTCCACCACATATTGAAGGATGCGAGCAGACAATTAAAGACATTGCATATGGTAAAGCACATGAACTATATGGAGAACAATTACCAGAAATAGTACAAACAAGACTAGATAAAGAGCTTGATTCTATTATTAAAAATGGATTCTCAGTTATGTATATTATTGCTCAAAAATTAGTTTGGAAATCAAATGAAGATGGATATATAGTTGGTTCCAGAGGATCTGTTGGTTCATCTTTTGTTGCTAACATGACTGGTATTACAGAAGTTAATTCGTTACAAGCACATTATAGATGTCCAAATTGTAAGTATTCTGATTTTACAGATTATGGTGTAAAGAATGGATTCGACTTGCCAGACAAGGATTGTCCAAAATGTGGACATAAGCTTGACAAAGATGGAATGGATATACCTTTTGAAACATTCCTTGGATTTAATGGAGATAAAGAGCCTGATATAGACCTTAATTTCTCAGGAGAATACCAAGCAAAAGCACATAAATATACTGAAGTAATCTTTGGAAAGGGTACAACATTCAAAGCAGGAACTGTTGGTACTGTTGCTGATAAAACAGCTTTTGGATATGTTAAAAATTATTTTGAAGAACGACATATACCAGTTACAAATGCAGAAATAGCAAGACTTTCAGCTGGATGTACAGGAATTAAAAGAACAACTGGACAGCATCCAGGAGGAATAATAGTTGTTCCAAAAGGAAGAGAAATTTTTGAGTTTTGCCCGGTTCAACATCCGGCAGATGATCCAAATTCAGATATAATAACAACACATTTTGATTATCACTCAATAGATCAAAACTTGTTGAAACTTGATATACTAGGACATGATGATCCAACAATGATTCGTATGTTATTTGATTTAACTGGATTTGATCCTACAAAAGTTCCTCTTGATGATAAGGAAACAATGTCAATCTTTTCATCAACAGAAGCTTTAGGAGTTACACCAGAACAGATACATTCAGAGGTTGGAACTTTTGGTGTACCTGAATTTGGTACAAAATTTGTTAGAGGAATGCTTGTAGACACAAAACCAAAAACTTTTGATGAGCTTATTCGTATTTCTGGTTTGTCACATGGTACAGACGTATGGTTAAATAATGCACAAGACTTAATTAATAGTGGAACTATCACTCTAGAAGATGCTATCTGTTGTAGAGATGATATTATGATTTATCTAATTAAAAAAGGATTACCACCAAACCCATCATTTAAAATAATGGAAACTGTTCGTAAAGGTAAAGCATTGAAAGACCCAGATAAATGGGCTGAATATAAAGCTTTAATGAAAGAACATGATGTACCAGATTGGTATATAAAATCTTGCGAAAAAATTAAGTATATGTTCCCTAAGGCACATGCTGCGGCATATGTAACAAATGCTTTTAGAATAGCTTGGTTTAAAGTTCATAATCCAGTAGCATATTATACAGCATATTTTACAATTAGAGCTGACGGATTTGATTATGATCTTATGTGCAAAGGAAAAGATAGAGTTTTAAATAAAATGCGTGAAATTGATTTAGCAGGAAATGCAGCTCTTCCAAAAGATAAGGATATGTATCCAATTTTAGAATTAGTTTTGGAAATGTATGAGCGTGGAATTGAATTTTTACCAGTTGATTTATATGAATCAGATGCTACAAAATTCAAAATAGAAGATGGAAAAATAAGACCACCATTAAATAGTGTTCCTGGACTAGGAACTGTTGCTGCAGTAAGTATCCAAGATGCACGTGAAGAAGAAAAGTTTATGTGTATTGATGATTTGCAGATGAGAGGAAAAGTTGGAAAATCTGTTATTGAAGTTTTGGAAAAAGAGGGTTGTCTGGAGGGGATGACGCAGAGTAATCAGATGTCGTTGTTCGCAATGTAATGGCTGGCGTTTTCATTAAAATACTCATCTTGCGTCGTTAAAAATCAAATTAAAAATCCTCATGTACCTATGTACACTCCGGTATTTTAATTTGATTTTTGCCTAGCAATATAAATATTTTAATAAAAACCTGATGACGGAGAGATGTACATACGAGACATTTTAGTGTAGGGAAAAATTGAACTAAAAATCCTCATGTACCTATGTACACTCCGGTGTCTTAATTTGATTTTTGCCTAGTAATTTAAACATTCTTGTGCGAACCTGATGACGGAGAGGTGTACATACGTGCCATTTTAGTGTAGGTGAAAGTTGAACTGGAAATCCTCGACGTATCTTTATACGCCTCCGGTATTTCAATTAACTTTTGCCTAGCAATATAAATATTTTAATAAAAACCTGATGACGGAGAGATGTACATACGAGACATTTTAGTGTAAGTGAAAGTTGAACTGGAAATCCTCGACGTATCTATATACGTCTCCGGTGTTCCAACTAACTTTTGCCTAGCAATATAAGCATTTTAATGAAAACCTGATGACAGAGTTTTAAATAAATAGAAAGGAGTTTGAAATGGGTGATTACGGTTTATTATTTACATGGCAAGCAGGTGTAATATATCTTTTAATAATAAATATCATTGGATTTTTTGCAATGTGGATAGATAAAGTAAAAGCTAAAAGAGGCTCATGGAGAATTCCTGAAAATACATTATTTACAATAACTTTACTAGGTGGAGGTTTTGGAACGATTGCAGGAATGTATACTTTCAGACATAAAACAAAAAAATTAAGATTCACTATTGGATTTCCAGTTATCTTAATTACAGAAATAGTTTTATTCTTTTATATTATGATTAAATATGTTTGGTAAAGCAAAACAACAGCAGAATTCACTGCTGTCGTTTTGTTGTTTTTGTCACCGCTCAGTCATGTTGAAAAATTCACCGAACGTCAAGTACTGATCATCCTCGTGCTCCGAAATATAGTTTCCCATTTTTTCGAACACATTCAAGAAATATGTCCGTTGAAGGGTGGAACCTATTTGGAGTAGTTCATACTTCAGCTGATCGGAGTATGTCATGTCCCAAAAGCCCATAGTGGACCTCCTTTCATGTGGCAGCGGCTAACAAGTTACATAAATATATTATACTATTTTTTATTAAATATATCAAATTTAGAGGCAGGTGAGTAAAAGTGGATTTATCTAAAAATATACAATTTATAAAAGGAGTTGGAGAAGCTAGAGCTAAGTTACTAAATAGACTAGGTATTTTTAATTTAGATGATTTAATTTCGTACTTCCCAAGAACTTATGAAGACAGAAGTAAGCCTAAAAAAATAGAAGAACTTGTTGATGGAGAAGATGCTTTAATTGAAGTAATTCCAGTTACAAGAGTGAATGTTGCTAGAATAAGAAAAAATATGACAATTGTAAAAATGAATGTAAGAGATGACACTGGAACTTGCCAGATAACATGGTTTAATCAACCATACTTAAAAAGCATGTTTAGACCAGGTGAATATTATAAATTTTATGGAAGAGTTTCCAAAAAAGGAAATAGAGTTGAAATGAATTCACCAGTATATGATAAAGAGGAGAACACTAAAAATACTGGGAAAATTATACCTATTTATCCTTCTACATATAATCTACCTCAAACAACTATAAGAAAAATAATTGAAAATGGTTTATCTGAAATTGATGGAAAACTTCCAGAAACATTACCAGAATTTATTTTAAAAGAATATGGACTATGTGATATTAATACAGCAATTTCACAAATCCATTTTCCAGAAAGTTTTGAAACCTTTAATATTGCAAGAAAAAGATTAGTCTTCGAAGAATTATTTTCAATGCAACTAGCGCTTCTTGCTTTAAAAAATCAATATACTAAGGATGTTAAAGGTATTGTATTTGATAAAAATGTTATGATGTCTGATGTTATAAATAGTTTGCCTTTTACATTAACTAAAGCTCAACTTAGAGTTTTAGAAGAGATAGATTATGACTTAGAAAATAAAAAACCAATGAATAGATTACTTCAAGGAGATGTTGGATCAGGAAAAACTATTGTTGCAATGATTGCAGCATACAAATGTGTTAGATCAGGTTATCAAGCTGCAATTATGGCACCTACAGCAATTTTAGCAACTCAACATTTGGAAAGTTTTAAAAATATATTAAGCAAATTTGGAATAAGAATTGAACTATTAATAAGTGGAATTACTAAAAAGAAAAAAGATGAAATATTAGAAAAGCTAAAAAATGGTGAAATAGATATTATAATTGGAACACATGCTTTGTTAGAAGAAAATGTTGTATTTAAAAACTTGGGATTAGTAGTTACTGATGAACAACATCGTTTCGGCGTAAGACAGAGAAGTATAATTGCAGAAAAAGGAAATAATCCAAATGTGTTAGTTATGACTGCAACACCAATTCCTAGAACATTAGCACTTATTCTTTATGGTGATCTAGATATTTCTATAATAGATGAGTTGCCACCTAACAGAAAGAAAATTGATACTTTTGCGGTTACAAAGGGAATGGATGAAAGAGTAAATAACTTTATAAAAAAACAGATAGACGAGGGAAGACAAGCTTATATTGTGTGTCCATTAGTTGAAGAAAATGAAGAGATAAATGCTAAATCTGTATTAGAACTTGCTGAAAATTATAAAAACAATGTATTTAAGGATTATAGAGTTGAATATTTACATGGCAAAATGAAACAAAAAGAAAAAGACTCAATAATGGAAGATTTTAAAAATGGAAAAATAGATATCCTTATATCAACAACTGTTATTGAAGTTGGTGTAGATGTTCCAAATAGTAATATTATGGTTGTTGAAAATGCAGAAAGATTTGGACTTGCTCAGCTTCATCAGTTGCGTGGTAGAGTTGGAAGAGGAGAATATCAATCTTATTGCATTTTAAAATATAATGGAAACTCTGATGTTATAAGACAAAGAATGAAAGTAATGACAACTACAAATGATGGATTTGTTATTTCTGAAAAGGACTTAGAATTACGTGGTACAGGTGAATTCTTTGGAACAAGACAACATGGTATTCCTGAATTTAAAATAGCAAATTTATTTGAAGATATTCAGACTTTAAAATCAGTACAATCTATTGCAATAAAAATAATTGATAAAGATCCTAAACTGGAAAAAGATGAAAATATACTATTGAAAAAGCTAATTGATAAAAAATTTAATAATAGAATACAAATATAATTGTCGTAAAATGTCTGAAAATGCGATGAAATCTAGATTTGTAATTTGAATTAGTAGTCTAAATATGTTATAATTATTATGTAACCCTTTAACAGCACACCAAGTATTTTGGTTTTAGTGAACACAGGAGGAAAAGAGAAATGCAAGAAGTAAGAAAAATCAAAGTGGACTTTGACAGACAAGGATTGCATGCAGCAATCGAAAGCGCAACTAGACGGAAATGCATACCATCAGACTGTTTTGGGAAAGATCTAATTAGAGGCACGATAATTGGTCTCATAGAGCACCCAGACTATTCGATGGAATTGGCAATCGAAAAAGCAGCTCGGAATTGCAGGATTAATGGAAGTAACATAGATCTGAAGCGGGCTGTGTTTGAAATGGCAGAGTGCTATCTGTCCAGCGATCTGCTGACAGATGAAAGAGGCGAGGAAATCAATGATCTCGAGCATATCATCGAAATGTGGTATATGAAACGCGATCATGACCTTGCATATCATAAAGCTTTGAAATTTGTCACGGAAGTGACAGAAGGATTGATTTATGATATTCAAAAGAGTTTCTGTTATTCTACTACAATTGAATATCTCGTACAGAAGGGCTTTCATTTATCTGATTTGACCACAGATGTTCTTAAAAACATGGTCTTTAAGAAGTTGGTTGCAGATGACTCAACAAGTGAATGCATGTATGAATATGCATATAGAAAATCCCTTTGGAGTGATGAGATAGCAGACAACAAAAAAATTGAAGAAACTATTGATGACTACTGCTCTGAAATCTTACCTGAAGACTGCAAAAGTATGTTTGAATTTGCGTCTAGGATCGTAGAAGAAATCTATTCTTGCAAAGGTGTCTCCCCCAACTGATGGGGGAGATTTCTCTGTTTAAAATCAGAAAAAGTTAAAATGCTCGTTATATAAACTCGTATTGACTTTATAAGGGTTTGCAGATATAATAGGGCATATAGTAAGAGGATGTAAAAAATGATTATATTTTTAATAATAGTTGGAGCAATATTACTTGCGCTTGGAATAATTTTAGTATATGATGCAAGACCAATTACTAAAAAGTATTTTGGATTTGGTGATCAAAATGAAGCTACTTTTGGAATGAAACTATTAGGATTCATTTTTATAGTAATTGGTGGAGTATTACTGTTATTGTATTTATAGGAAAGAAGCAGGTTTAATATACCTGCTCTTTTATATACTAAGAAATTTTTTTATAGATACATTGATAATTTATTTTTATTTAGAAAAGGAGAAAATATGAAAGTAACATATGAAGATAGAGTTTATGAAATAAATGAACCTATAAAAGTCAACAAACTTTTAGAAAAAGATATAAAGAAAACAGATATTGCTTGTATTTGTAACAATCAAGTTCATGCTTTAGATTATGAATTAAGAGAAGATTCACATGTTGAATTAATTGATTCTACTACAAGAGAAGGTAGAAGTGTTTATATAAGAGGAATAATGTTTGTAATGGGTAAAGCTTTTTATGATATCTATCCAAAAGCTTTATTGTCTGTTAATTACCAGCTTCATAATTCAATGTTCTGTCAAATTGATAACATGGAAATTACAAAAGAAATGATAGAAAATGTAAAAAAGAGAATGCAAGAAATTATAAAAGCTGATTTACCAATAACTAAAACGGTTATGACAATTGATGAAGCAAAAGCATTTTATGCAAGTAATAAAAGTGCTAATGGTAAGTTCCAAATAAATAATCACGCAAAAGAAGTTTCACTATATTTTTGTGAGAATTATTATAATTATCTTTATGGAACAATGCCTTTATCTACAGGAATGGTACCTTATTTTGATATTGAAGTTTATAAAGATGGATATTTAGTAAGATACCCGGACAGGGCAGAACCTTATAAAATAGGCGAATATAAAGAAACAAAGAAACTACTTGCTACTTTTGATGAATATGATGATATATACAAGTTACTTAATGTAAGTACAGTGCATAAATTAAATCGTAAAGTTGAAGAAGGAGAAATCAATGATTTTATATTACTTTCAGAAGCTTTACACGAAAAGAAAATTTCTAATTTAGCAGACGAGATAACTAAAAAGAAAAATGTAAAAATGGTTTTAATAGCAGGT
The DNA here is from genome assembly GCA_947625895.1 of uncultured Clostridia bacterium. Taxonomy (GTDB): domain Bacteria; phylum Bacillota; class Clostridia; order TANB77; family CAG-508; genus UMGS1994. Next base: position 16,222 of record CANQPZ010000009.1, read on the forward strand.
CCATCTTCATCAGGAAAAACAACTTTTGCAAGAAAGTTAGCCTTAGCATTAAGACTTAATGGATTAAAACCACTTACTATTTCTGTTGATAATTATTTTGTTGAAAGAGAAGATAATCCTAAAGACGAATTTGGAAATTACGATTTTGAATGTCTTGAAGCAATAGATTTAAAATTATTTAATGAACATTTAGTAAAACTTTTAAATGGTGAAGAAATACAAGTTCCTAAATTTGATTTTGCAGTTGGAACAAAAAGATATGATGGAACAACAATGAAAATGAGACCAGATAATATCTTAGTAATTGAAGGAATTCATTGTTTAAACGATAAACTTACTTCAGCAATTTCAAAAGATCAAAAAGTAAAAATTTATATAAGTGATTTAACTGTTTTAAATATAGATTATTTCAATAGAATTTCAACAACAGATACAAGACTTATTAGAAGAATTGTTAGAGATTATAAATTTAGAAGTTATGATGCACTTACAACTTTAAGAACTTGGTATTCAGTTAATAGAGGAGAAGAAAAGAATATTTATCCATATCAAGAAGAAGCGGACTATATGTTTAACTCATCACTAATTTACGAATTAGCTGTTGAAAAGAAATATGCAGTACCATTACTTAAAGAAATTGACAATACAAATAGAGAATATGGAGAAGCACAAAGATTAATTAAGCTATTAGAATATTTTGATGATATACCAGATGATGATATTCCTAATACATCTTTAATTAGAGAATTCATTGGTGATAGTATTTATCATAAGGAGACTAAGAAGAAATAATGGCAAATTTTGTTGTAATTGATGAAGAATTTATATGTGAAAACTGTGGAAAACATGTACCAAAACTAGGATATTCTTGCAGAAATCATTGCCCAAGTTGTTTGCATTCAAAACATGTAGATATTAATCCAGGTGATAGGGAAGAAAAGTGTCATGGAGATATGGAGCCTATCGGATTAGAGATTGGAAAAAAAGGATATGTAATTGTTTTTAGATGTAAAAAATGTGGAGCAATAAGAAAAAACAAAGCTGCAGAAGATGATAATATGGATTTATTAATTGAGTTAAGTACAAAACAATATTAATTTTAAAAGCCCTTACTGTAATGTAAGGGCTTTTTTTTATACTATTCTATTAAGGTTACCATTTGTATAATTTTCTCCTTCGAAACGTTTTCCTGATTTTACTTTATTAATTATTTCTTGAATTTCATCAGGTGTTTCATCTAAAATATCAATTCTGTATGAACAATCTGGAAAATCATTTGTTGCAAGAGATGTAATTTTAGAATTATATAATGTTGAGATTGTTTGAAAGTTATCAAGATACAATGGAAACTTAAAGTTCATTCTATCTTTCAAAACATATTTGTTATTACTATTGCATTTCATACTGCAATCCGGATAACACTTGTTGCTTTTTCCAAGAGGACAATAGTTCATGTTCATTATAGGAGTTCTTCCATATACAATTAGTTCTTGTTTAGATGAAGAAATCAGTTTTTTAACTGAATCTTTATCTAATTCTGGTGAAATTGTCAATCTTTCAATTTCTAAATCAGTAAGTTCTTTAACTGTATAATCATTGAAAATGTTGAAAGTGTAATTTGCAATTAAAATAAATTTTCTTTTGAATTGTTTTATGAACTTGAAATTAGAAATATTTGAAAGGATAAATCCTTTTATATTATATTTTTCAAGTGCATTTTCAATACTACCTGAAAGTAAATTTCTATAATTTGGTTTAATTATATTTGGCAGATAAATGTATATATTAAATTTTTCATTAAGAGAAGATATTATTTTTTCATAATTTTTATTTCCAAAAAATTTTAAAGGAATATAGACATTATCAAAGCCTTCTAATTTACTGTAATCAGAATCTTCATAAAGATTGTTTAAAAGTACAGATAATTCTTTTTGCCCATTAGGTTGCTTTAAATCTATTACTTCTGGAACAGCATCTGATTTTCTACTTATTTTTGAAATAGCAAATTCTTCAACTAAAGCTAAAGATGTTCTTCTTAATTCGTTAAGTGATTTTATATTTGGTAAAAATGTGTTTTCATCTATATTTACTTTAATGTTTTTAAAATAGTATGGTGTATTATTTGTCTTACTAATTTGGCTAATAACTTTTTCTTTTTCTAATGGATGTCTTAAAGCTTCTTGTGGAAGAGAATCTATTTCACAATAGATATCAAGTTTCCTATATAGCTCTAAGTCACTTGCTGAGCTAACATGAATTGATATTGGTTTGTTTTTTGAAATTCTTATTTCACAATTTAAAGGAACCTGTTTTGTTTCTACATCTGTATTGTAAGATGTTAATGCGTTTTGAGATAATGTTTTAGAAGACATTTTAAATACTTTGTCTCCAACTTTTATATTTCCTTTCATCCTTCCTATAGTAACAAAATCTTCTGGAGAAGCTTCTTTAATATTTTCATTATTTTCCATTAGTTCAGAAATAGTATATTCACCAGTTTCATTTTCAATAGAAATTGTATCTCCAACTTTTAAAGTTTCATTAATAGATAGAGTAATTAATCCCTTAGTTTCATTATATTTAGCGATATGACCTAAGAATAATCCCATGTTATTAGGTTTATTTTTAAATATGAAAGATGTGTTAGGGTGTACATCTAAATGTCCTGAAGAAAAGTTACCTCTATTAAAAACTTGCATCAATGTTTTAATATCTTTTGGATCAACAACATAATCCTTTTTTTCTTTAGCCAAATCAATGTATTTTCTATATATTCTAGTAACTGTTGCAACATATTCAGGATTTTTCATTCTACCTTCAATTTTAAGTGATTTTACTCCACATGCAATTAGACGTGGAAGATATTCTAATCCGCATAAATCACGAGGACTAAGCAAGTAACCTTTATCTATAACTTTTTTATCATTTTCTATTAATTCGTAAGGAAGCCTACAGCCTTGTGCACATTTACCACGATTTCCAGAACGGCCGCCAATCATACTAGAGAATAGACATTGACCTGAATATGATATACATAGAGCACCATGAACAAAACATTCAACTTCTATTTGAACATTTTGAGTAATATATTCAATTTCTTCTATTGATAATTCTCTAGAAAGAATAACTCTTCTAAAGCCTAGTTCTTGAAGCATAATAGCACCTTGCAAATTATGTACAGACATTTGAGTGCTTGCATGAATTGGAAGATCAGGAAAAGCTTTAATTAATTGTTTCCCTAATCCTAAATCTTGAACTATTATGGCATCTATACCAAATTCATATGCTTTTTTAGCAAGTTCAAAAGCAGCATCAATTTCATCATTTTTAATTAATATATTTAAAGTTAAATTAGTTTTGACTCCACGAATTTTACAATAGGTGATAGCTTTCTTTAATTCATTTATACTGAAATTCTTTGCGGAATATCTAGCATTAAATAAATTAGCACCTAAATAAACACAATCTGCACCATTTTGTACAGCAGCTTTTAGGCATTCAAAATCGCCGACTGGAGAAAGTAGTTCGGTTTCTATGTTCATTTTATTACCTCATATTTTAGTAAAAATTACTTTATATTTCTTATATAAAATTTTAGTCAAAATTTTATATCATAATTATACCATAAAAACAAATTCGAAATGTCGAAAATAGGTATTTTGTAACAAAAATGACATGTTTTATCTGTTGACTTAAAAAAATCTATAATATATACTTTTTATTAGATATTATGTCGAATTATGACAGGGAGGGACAAATGAAAAAATTATCTAGAAAATTATTAAGTCTAATTTTAATTTTTATATTAGTTTTTACTTTTGTTCATACTTTTTTTATAAAATCAAAAGCTGATGCTTCAAGTGCTACACCTTTAGATGCTTCATACACACAATATGTTAAATCAGGAATTAATGCGTTTCCAGAAAGTTATCAAAAGAAATTAGCATATTTAAAATATTTACATCCGAACTGGGAATTTAATGCTTATTATACAGGTATAAGTTGGGATCAAGTTACATCATCATTAGCAGAAAATAAATGCGGAAAAAATACAATTTACAAATCAGATGTATTAGATCCTCAAATATTATGCAAGTGTGGATCAATGGGTGATGTAGGATATTATTGTGCTTCTGGTAAAATTGTTAATTACTATCTAGATCCTAGAAACTTTTTAGGTGAGGCAACGGTATTCCAGTTTATGGATTTGTCAGATGGTAGTGGAATAACTAGAGATGCTGTGGCAAGAACGGTCTCAGGAACATATTTATCAGGCTATGTTGATGATATTATGGCTGCTGCTAATGATGTAAGAATAAATCCTTTACATATAGTAGCAACAATTTTTCAAGAGATGGGAAAGAAATCCGAAATACCAAAAGCTATCACAGGAACAGTTCCAGGATATGAAAATTGTTATAATTTTTATAATTATGGTGCTACAGATGGGGCTGGAGCAGTTGAAAGAGGTTTAGCAAAAGCAAGAGAACTTGGCTGGACTACACCTAGAAAAGCTTTAGCTGGCGGAGCTCAAATATTAGCAAATGAATATATTTATAAGGGTCAAACAACAAAATATTTTTATAAATTTGATGTGGTTGGAAATGAGATAGTAACAGAATCATCAGGACAAAGAAATTATTCAAAAGATAGATTTTTCTCACATCAGTATATGACAAATTTAAGAGATCCATCATCTCAAGCAGGAAGTTTATATGATACATACGTTGCAAATGGAATCATAGATACAGGTATTACTTTTACAATACCGGTATATAATAATATGCCTTCTACACCAATAGAATTTCCAACTTCTTTACCTTCTTCATCATTGTGTGAAGTAAAATGTATGAAAGATGCTGGAGTTTCATTAAGAAAAAGTCCAGGAGGAGGATCTTATGGAACTCTAATTAAAGGAACACCAATGGTGCGTTTGGGAACTTCAGGATCATGGACACAAGTTAAAATAATTAGAGCTACTTCATTTACATCTGGAGCAGGATGGAATGGAGAAGAATTAATAGGCTATATGTCAAGCGAATATGTTGGAGATTATAAAGCTGATGTGCCAGATTATCGTGGAGTTGTTGATATGGGAGCTGGAGGAATAACTCCAGGTGCTACTCAAGGAAAAGCTGAATTTAAGACAGATGATAATAATAATCAAATGTTTATGACTCCTGCAACTAAAGTTGAAGATGTTAAAAAACAATATGCTGATGCTGAATTCAAGAAAGCAGATGGAACAGTTATAACAGATTCATCTGAATATTTGGGAACAGGTTCAACAGTAACTGTTGGTGAAAAAACATATACAGTAATAAAATATGGCGATTTAAACGGTGATGGAAACGTTTCACCAATAGATTATGTTCAGATAAAAAATCATATAACTGGTGCTAGTATTTTAAAAGATACTAATAAACTAAAAGCAGCTAATGTTAATAAAGATTCAGATATATCACCATTAGATTATGTACAAGTTAAAAATTATATAACAAAAGGGAATGATATAACATTATAAAAGGAGGAAGAATACTTTGCGTATTAAAAAAATTGGTATAAAAATATTAATAATAACAATCTTTATATTATTAAATATTAGAACATCTTCTAATGCAATAAGTATTAGTGTTAGTAGTTCTTCAGTAAGTGTTCCACAAGGAGGAACGGTGACAGTCAGAGTTACTGGAAGTGATGCAATTGGAAATATTACAGCAACATCATCTAATAATGGAATAGCAACAGCAAGTATAAGTGATACATGGATAGAAAATAATTCTGTTGTTGTAACGATATCTGGAAAAAGTGTCGGACAGACTACTATAAAATTGACTGGAAAAATGGCTAATAATGCTGGAACAACAGAACAATCAATAAATAAAACAATTACAGTAAATGTTACATCAAATAGTGGTGGAGGAAGTTCTGGAGGATCAACAAACAATGGCGGAGGTAGTACAAATAATACAAACAATGCAAATTGCAACTTGAAAAATCTTGGAATTAGACCTCATGATTTTTCTGGATTTTCTGCTAATAAAACAAGCTATAGCGTAAATGTTCCAAATGATTGTACATCAGTAGAGGTATATGCCCAGGCAGCTGCTAGTGGAGCAAAAGTTTCTGGAACAGGTACAAAAACTTTAAAAGAGGGAACAAACAAATTTAATGTTGTAGTTTCTAATGGAGGAAAGACAAAAACATATACAATTTCAGTCATTAGAGCAACAAACCCAGACTCACAAGAAGTTCCTAATGTTATTGAAGAGTTAGATGAACAACCTGTAGAAGAAAATCCTGGAATTGGACTTTCAAAGCTTGAAATACCAGGATATGAACTTGATAAAGAATTTGCAACTAATGTATATGAATATATTGTAAAAGCTGACAAAGAATTGACAATAGAAGAATTAAATGAAATTAAAGATCAATTAGTTCTTGAACTTAATTTAGATACTGTAATTTATGAAGCTACAGCAGAGATAACAGAAGATGGAACAAGACAAATTGTTATTGTTGTAAAAGATGAAGAAAGAGAATATGCAAGATATACAATTAAGTTTGAGGTTGAAAATGAAGATGAGGCTGTTGCAGGAATTATAGCAGATGAAAACCCAACAGATTCAGGAACTGGACTTCCAACATTATCTTTAACAAATAGAGTATACATTTTAGCTACATTATTAGGGATTACTCTATGTGTGTCTATAGCATTAGCAGTAAACTCTTATATACAAACAAGAAAATTGAGAGAATATACTGATGATGAATATTATGAAGATGAAGAAGGCAGTGCATTTGATCCAATGAATCAATTCTATGATGAATTTCAAGGAGCAAATGGAGAAGAACAACAACCAGAAGTTTCAAAGGAAGCTGAAGAATTGATCGATCCCACGCAAGATTTTGGAGAAATAACAACTGAAATTATTTCTAAATCTCAAAAATTGAACGGATATAGAAATTTAAGAGGACAAAGAAAACCAACAGGTGGTAGACATTTTTAAAATTAAATATATATAAGGCTCTTGCTTATATGCAAGAGCTTTTTTAGTCTTATTTTGGCTTTTTTTGTCGATGAAAAAAGCTTGCAATACCAGTATTTAGATAGTATAATTCAAAACAGTTAATATTAATTAACGTATTTATTTCTATAGTTGTATTTTTATTCAAAAATACAAATTTCCCCAAAAATAAGAATAAATTAATTTGGTATTTATGTTAAATGTATTTTGTACGTTAATATAAATATTAACAATTTTGTGGAAAGGAGGATCATTATTATTTTAGCCTTTGCTTTTATGTCTATTAAATTTAAAAGGTATAGCCCCCAATTAAATATAATTAGATAATAAATAATAGAATAATAAAATGTATTAGAAAAAAGTGATAAATACCAAATTATATTTATGCACTACTACTAATTAAAGCGAAGGAAATTCCTTCGCTTTTTTTACACTATAGAACAGTGCTCCGAATTTCCTATAATATAATAGCTTTGTCAAATAAAAACTAAAAAAATGGAATTGCATTTTTTGTAAAATTATATTGAAAAAGCAATGTTTTTGATATATACTTCTTTCTAGAAAAGGAAGTGGAATATGGAAAATAAAAAGAAATTTATCTTAGCAATTCCAACGATAATTATAATTATAGTTACGATTGTAGGAATTTCTTTGATTTTTTATAACCGACATTTTAAAAAATTAAGCAGAGATGATGCAAAAATATTAGCTGAAAAGGTTACTAATATTAATAATATTTCGTGCGAAATTGTTACTGAATCGACAGTACCTGGTGCATCACAATATACTGTTGATTATAAACTTAAAGACAATAAATTAATTACTAAAAATAATGATTATTTGACATATGAAAATGATGATGAAAATTCCAAAATACAAATAGATGATACTGAAAAAGTTGCATTCACATTTAAAGAATATGAAAGTGATATACAAATATTCAAAGAATCACTTTGTTATGCTCTTCAATTATTAAAAAGCGATGAATGTGAATATAAATTCTTGAAATATGAAACTATGAATGGCATAAAATGTGCATCAATTGAACTTACTGAAGGAAATGCTAAATTTAATTTCTGGTTAGATAAAAAAACTGGAATGATAGTTAAATTTGAAGGAAATGATTATATAGAAGGCATCGGAGAAGTTACTGTTACTAGATATTACAGATATCAAATTGATAGTGTGAAAGATGAGGATGTTGCAAAACCAGATTTAACTGATTATACAATAGAAGAATTATAGTAAACAAAAGAAAGAAATATATAGGAGATAGAAATGAAAAATTCAAATTATTTGATTGATTTTTCATATAAGCTTGATTGCTTAATATCAGAAATCAATAAATTGAATAGTAAAATACGTCTATGCAAAATTAATGCAAGACTATTTAATATTGACGTAAAAACACATAATCCTATTTCTCCTGATTATTTCTTGAAACTAAGAGATTTTTTACATGAAAAAATTGAAGAAGGAAGTAAGTATGATAGAAAAATTGCTGAATTAAAAAGAAATTTTTCTAGAGAATATGAATCAATAATACGAAAAATTGCAAAAGAGATAAATAAAATTGAAGAAGAACAAGAAACAGAGATAAATAAAGTCGTTTATAGAGCTATTTATGCTGCTAGATTTAATAATGAAAATTATTTAAGTGAAACATATAATGTTAAAAGTTCAATTTTTGAAGCTTTTCTTGGAATTGCAAAATACAGAAAATTATCTTATATAAATCATCAGTTAAAAGCAAAGCTTGTTGAAAAAGAATATAATGAAACTAATTTTACTAGAAAGAGTGTTTTTGAATTAGTTAATATGATTGAAAATGCAGATGTAAAAGATGGAGATCTTTTATGCTTACAAGATGATATAATTAAAGCTTTTATGATAGACAGAAATGTTATTAAAAGAAACATCAAGGATACTTGGAAACAAGCAGTATTAATACCAGATGGTGTATTTGAGAAGAAAGCACATTATAAAATATTAAATAAAAATTTAGTGCAAGAAAATAAAGAATTAGAAATGTCTTTAAAAGAGAATAGATTGATTGTTGAAAAAGAAAAAAATATATCAATGAATAATTTAATCACATTGAACTCTAAATTAGCAAAAATAGTAATGCCAACATTAAATTTTGAAAAAAACAATTAATAAAATGAAAGAATATCAAGTTAAATAAGTACTTGCAAGATATGAAATATGTCTTGTAAGTACTCATTTTTTTTGATATAATCATTTTATTATTAAGATAGGTAAAGTTATGAATTTTTTTATTGATAGAAATCAAATTGAAGAAGATAAATTATATATAAATGGTTCTGACGTTAATCATATAAAAAATGTTTTAAGAAAGAAAAAAGGTGATGTTCTTTCTGTTGTTTGTGATGGAATATTATATAAGGCAGAAATTAATGACTTAAATTCTGAAAGAATAGAATGTAGTATTATCCAAAAAAATGACAAAAATAATGAAAGCAACGTTACTTTAACAATTTTTCAGGGACTAGCAAAAGCTGATAAAATTGAATATGTTATTCAGAAATGCACAGAACTTGGAGTTCGTGAGATAGTTCCAGTTGAAATGAAAAGATGTGTCGTAAAATTAGATGAAAAAGACAAATCAAAAAAAATTGATAGATGGAAAAAGATTGCTGAAGTTGCTTCAAAACAATCTCTAAGAAATGATGTACTAGAAGTTGAAAAAGTCTTGAATTTTCATGAAATGTGTAGTATTTTAAATCAATATGATTATGTAATAATGGCATATGAAAAAGAAAATAATACTAAGCTTAAGGATATTCTAAAAAATATTGATGAAAAAGATAATATTAGTATTGCAGTTATAATTGGTCCTGAAGGCGGAATAGATGATGAAGAAGCAAAGAGAATTATAGAATGTGGTGCAAGTTCAGTAAGTTTAGGGAAAAGAATATTAAGAACAGAAACAGCACCTATAGTAGTAGCTTCAATCATAATGTATGAATTAGAAAAATAGTTAATATGTTCACATTTAAAAACCTAGAAAGGGTGAATTGGATATGGAAGAAAAAAATGAAAATGATATATCACAAGAATTAGCAACAAAGATTGAAATTCCTAAAGAAGTTAGAGAAACAATATACTCAAAATTATTTAAAAATTTGCTTATTGCTATATGTATTTTTATATATTTTATCTTTTTAAACTTAGGATATATGAGATTAACAGCAAGTGTTTTTGAATCAGACTTACATGTATTTGCAGGAATTTTAATAGTTTCAACAGTAATTCTTTTTGAAGTAGCATATAGAAAAGATGACGATGTACTTGCATTACATGGAATTGAATTATTTATCTTAAGTGTAATAACATTATTTTTGCCATATGTATATTTCCACAGAGATGTTATAACAATGGCATTATATGCTTTTTCTTCTATGTATATTGCAATTTATTATGTTATAAAATGTATGATAATTTACACTAGAGAAATAAAAAAATATAAAAATGGGTTAAGTGATATTAAAGAAATCCTTGATGAAGATAAGGATGAATCTTATTTAGATGAAAAAAGTGAAAGAAAATTTTCTTCAGTGCAAGATAACAATAAAAAGGAGAATTAAAAATGATTAAAAGTATGACAGGCTTTGGCAGAGGAAAGTATGAAAATGAGGGGAGAGAATATACTGTTGAAATAAAATCAGTAAATCACAAATATAGTGATGTTACTATTAAAATGCCAAGACATATTTCTTTTTTAGAGGAAAACGTTAGAAAGGAAATTGTAAAAAACGTTTCAAGAGGAAAAATAGATGTTTTTGTTTCAATGCAAGATTTTAGTGAAAAAGGAAAAGATGTAAAAATCAATAAAGAAATAGCTAAAGTTTACATTTCTCAACTTAAAGAATTAGCTGATGAAACAGGAATAGAAAATAATATTGACATTATGAGTATTGCTAGATTACCAGAAGTTTTAAATATTTCAAATGAGGATAACGAAGAATTATATTGGCAAGAATTATCAATAGCCTTAAAAAATGCTTTAGATAATTTTATATCAATGAGAGAAACTGAAGGAAAGAAAATAGCAGAAGATTTACTAGCTAGAATTAATAGAGTAAGTGAAAAAGTTTCTATTATTTCTGATTATTCTTCTGGACTTGTTCAAGAATATATAGTAAAATTAAATTCAAGAATAAAAGAACTAATGAATACAGATATTGTAGATGAAAATAGATTAGCTCAAGAAATTGTTATTTTCTCAGATAAATCATCTATACAAGAAGAATTAACTAGACTAAATAGCCATATTTCTCAATTTTCTAGTCTTATTTCTTCAAATGGTGATGCGCCATTAGGAAAAAAATGCGATTTTATTATTCAAGAAATGAACAGAGAAGTAAATACTATTGGCTCAAAGGCAAATAGTATGGATATTTCAAAAGGTGTAATTGAACTAAAGACAGAAATTGAAGATATACGAGAACAAATTCAAAATATAGAGTAAAGGAGAGAAAAAATGCAACTTATTAATATTGGTTTTGGAAACATTGTTTCAGCAAACAGAATAATATCTATTGTAAGCCCTGATTCAGCACCTATAAAAAGATTGGTGCAGGAGGCTAAAGATGCTAAAACAGCAATTGATGCAACATACGGAAGAAGAACAAGAGCTGTTCTAATCATGGACTCTGGACATGTTATATTGTCTGCAGTTCAACCAGAAACAGTTGCTAGCAGATTAGACAAAGATGATAAAGACGAAGAGGATGAATAAAGGAGGCGATTTATTATGATGGTTAAACCAACTGTTAATGAATTACTACAAAAAGTTGACGACAGATATCAATTGGTTATTATGACATCTAAAAGAGCAAGACAATTAGCTACAGGTGCTAAACCTTTAACTAATAAAAAAGAAGACAGTGTTGTTACTCTTGCTGCTCAAGAAATTGCAGAAGGTAAAGTTCAAATCTGTGAAGATAGTACAGAAGAGGAGAAATAATATATGTTAGTTATTTTGTCAGGTGTTGCAGGCGCTGGAAAAGATACAATAAAAAAAGAATTAATTAAAAGAACAGATTATATAACTTCATTACCTTCTTACACATCAAGACCTATAAGAGAGGGAGATGTCGAAGGAGAAACTTATTGTTTTGTTAGCAAAGAAGAATTTGAAGAAAGACTTGCTAATGGTGAGTTTTATGAATATGACGTTCATCATAACAATTATTATGGAACTTCAAAGAAGTTATTAAATGAAAAAATTGCAAGTGGAAAAGTTATAGTAAAAGATATTGATGTTAATGGAACAGAAAACTTAAAAAAACTTTTAAAAAATGATACAAAAGTTGTTACTATTTTCTTGAGAGTTCCAAAAGAAGTTCTTAAAAAAAGATTAGAAACTAGAATTGATAAACCAGGACCAGATGAAGTTAAATTGCGTTTAAACAGATTTGATTTTGAAGAATCAAGAATAGGGCAATATGATTATGTAATTAAAAATAATGACTTAGAAAAATCTGTACAAATAATTTTAACAATAATAGAAAATGAATTGCGTACAAAAGAAACAGAATTTTAATTTTAAGAGATTGCTTAAAAGCAGTCTTTTTTTTGTGCCTTATGATTAATGTAAGAATAAAAAAATCTTGTTATATACACGAAATTTTGATATACTTCTAGCAGATTGGAGATACTTTATGTTTGCACAAATAATGATTAATACAAATGCAAAAGAATTGAATAAAGTATTTGATTATATTGTTCCTACTGAAATGGAAAAAACAATTTCAATAGGAGCAAGAGTTTTTGTGCCTTTTGGAAAGGGAAAAAACTTATCAGAGGGATATGTTTTAGATTTAAAACAAGAATCAGAATTTGCTAATAAAGAAATTGCTAAAATTGAAGATAATATATTAACAGATGAAAATATTGAACTTGCAAAATTGATGGCAGAAAAGTATTTTTGCAATGTTTCTGATTGCATAAGGTTGATGTTGCCCCCTGGAAATAGTTCTAAAAATTTAACTAAAAGAATCAAAGAGAAGACATCTAAATTTGTTTATTTAGCATTAGATAAAAGTGTTGTTTTAGAAGACTTAGAAACCAATAAAGTTAAAAGCCAGAAACATATTAAGTTATTAAAATTTTTAATAGATAATGATGGAATTGAAGCTAGTGATTTAGAGGCAATTACTGAAACTTCAAGAGCTGTCATGAAAACATTAGAGAAGAATGGTTATATTATTTTTAAGGATGAAAAAGTTGAAAGAAATCCTTTAATTCATAAAAATGTAAAGCGTGACAAGAAATTAGAATTAAATGATGAGCAACTTGCAGCATTTGATCAAATAAATTTTGCTTTAGAAAATGAAGAGTTTGCAGAATATTTATTATTTGGAGTTACAGGATCTGGTAAAACAGAAATTTATTTGCAACTAATAGAAAAAGCTTTAGAGATAGGTAAAAAGGCTATGGTGTTAGTACCTGAAATTTCATTAACACCTCAAATTATTGATAGATTCTTAGCTAGGTTTGGAAATCGTATAGCAGTTTTACATAGTAAACTTTCTGATGGTGAAAGATTTGATGAATGGAATAAAATCAAAGAAAATAGGGCAGATATTATTATTGGAGCACGTTCTGCAATTTTTGCACCTGTTCAAAACTTAGGAATATTAATAATTGATGAAGCACATGATCCATCATATAAATCTGATATGACTCCAAGATATCATGCAAAAGAACTTGCGAGATATTTGGCAAAGAAAAATAATTTTCCACTTGTTTTAGGTAGTGCAACACCTGATATAGTTGACTATTACAAGGCTAAAAATTTTGATAAAGAATTAGTTGAACTAAATAAAAGAGCAAATAATGCACAATTGCCTGATGTTAAAATTATAGATATGAGACATGAACTAGCAGTAGGCAATAGATCTATGTTTAGTTTAGAATTACAAGAAGAAATTGAGAAAAATTTAAAAGAACATAAGCAAACTATATTATTTATAAATAGAAGAGGTTTTTCTACTTTTGTAATGTGTAGAGATTGCGGACATGTTATGAAATGTCATAATTGCAATATTGCTCTTACATATCACAGTTATGGAAATAGATTAAAATGCCACTACTGTGGTTATGAAGAACGTATTCCAAAGGTATGTCCAGAATGTGGAAGTAATAATATAAAATATTTTGGTGCAGGAACACAAAAGGTTGAAAATGAGATCCACAAGTTATTTCCAAATGCTTCAACTATTAGAATGGATATAGATACAGTAAGTAAAAAGAATTCTCATGAGAAAATACTTAATAAATTTAAAGATGAAAACATAGATATATTGATTGGAACGCAGATGGTTGCTAAAGGACATCATTTTCCAAATGTAACTTTAGTTGGAATTGTTGCAGCAGATGGCAGCTTGAATATAGGAGATTATAGAGCAGAAGAAAGAACTTTCCAAACACTTACTCAGGTCAGTGGTAGAGCAGGTAGAGAAAAAGAAAAAGGAAGAGTTATTATTCAAACATATAATCCAGATAATTATTCGATTGTTTGTAGCCAAAAACAAGACTATAGAAAATTTTACGAAGGGGAAATACAACTTAGAAAGACCTTGAATTATCCGCCTTTTTGCGATATAATACTCATCAGAATTCATTCAGAAAACGAGGCAAAAGTAAAAAAAGTTTCTGAAAAAATATATGAAGAATTACTAAAACAAAATAACAAAAATATATTAGTTTATAAACCTGTTCCATCACCAATTGATAAGATTCAAAATACTTATAGATGGAGAATAGTTGTTAAATGTAAGCTTAATAGAAATTCATTGAATACAATAAATAATGTTGTAAGAAGTTTTTATGAAAGTAGAATTAAGGATGTTTCAATTATAGTTGATTCTAATCCTAACAACATGCTATAAAATAAATTTTTTAATTTTAGAAAGGACAACAAAAATGGCAATACGTGAACTAAGATACGAGGGCGATGAAATATTAAAGAAAAAATCAAGAGAGATTGAAGTTATTGATGATAGAATCAAACAACTTGCAGAAGATATGATGGAGACAATGCATAAATATGACGGTCTTGGATTAGCTGCTGTTCAAGTTGGAATTCTTAAAAGAATAATTGTAATTGATTTATATGATGATGTTTCAAAATTTACTTTAATAAATCCTGTTATTGTTGAAAAATCTAAAGAAATAGTTGAAGTACAAGAAGGTTGTTTAAGTTATCCAAATCAATTTGGAAGAGTAAAAAGACATGCTTGGGTAAAAGTGAAAGCTCTAGATATAGACGGAAAGAAAGTTACTTTAGAAGCTAAAGATTTACTTGCGCAAGCACTTCAACATGAAATTGATCATTTAGAGGGCGAAACTTTTAAATCTAAAATACTTCCAGGAACTTTTGAAGTAATTAAACCTGAGGACGAACAAGAATAAACTTATTAGAGAGGAAATAATAAACTATATGAATATTATTTTTATGGGAACACCTGATTTTGCTAGAGAATCTTTAAAAGCTTTAGTAGAAAATGGACATAATATAGAATTGGTTATTACAAATCCTGATAAACCTAAGGGCAGAGGAATGAAAATGATTCCTTCAGAAGTAAAAACATATGCATTAGAAAAAGGATTACCAATAGAGCAACCAGTCAGAGTTAGAAAAAATGAAGAACTTATTGAAAAAATAAAAGAATTAAATCCTGATTTAATTTGTGTTGTAGCATATGGAAAGATTATTCCTAAAGAAATTCTTGAAATTCCTAAATATGGTTGTGTTAATGTTCATGGGTCTTTATTACCAAAGTATAGAGGAGCTGCACCTATTCAATGGGCTGTTTTAAATGGTGACAAAGAAACAGGAATTACAACTATGTTTATGGACGAGGGCATGGATACTGGAGATATGCTATTGCAAGAAAAAGTAGAAATTGGCGAAAACGAAACTACTGGTGAATTATGGGATAGATTATCTATTGTAGGTGCAAACCTTTTAATTCAAACTTTAGAAGAAATTGAAGCTGGAACAATAGAAAGAAAGCCTCAACCAGATGAATATACTTTAGCTCCAATGATCGAAAAGGAAATGGCAAAAATTGATTGGAACAAATCTGCTGAAGAAATAAAAAATCTTGTTAGAGGATTAAATCCAATTATGGGCGCATATGCGTTTATCAATGACAAGAAAATAAAATTCTGGAAAGTTGAAGTTGCCAGCATGGTATCAGATGCAAAACCTGGAGAGGTTGTACTATCTGATAGCAAAAAAGGTTTATATATTGCAACAAAGAATGGCACTATTTCTATAATAGATATACAAGGTGAAAATGCAAAGAGAATGAATATTCTCGATTACCTAAGAGGAAATAATATAGAGGTTGGACAGTTGTTCAATTAGGGTTGTAAATTTTGCTCCTAATTGATATACTATAAAAAATATCTTAAAGAGAGGGTTTTGAGTATGGAAAAGAAAGAAAAAGTAGAGGAAAAGGAAGAAGTTGTAGAAGAGGTTAATATTGCTACAGGTGAGTCAGAAGGATTACGTATTGCTAATGACGTTATTGCAGCTATAGCTAATAAAGCTACTACAGAAGTTCCTGGAGTTTTCAGTATGTCTGGTGGTATTTCAGATGTATTTGGAAAGAAAATGTCTAAAGGTATTAGAGTTGATACAAGTGATGATAATAAAACAAAGATAGATGTAAATATTATAGTTGAATATGGTGTTAGAATTCCAGATATTGCTTTTGAAATTCAAAACAGAGTTAAAAAAGCTGTTGAATCAATGACAGGATTAGTTGTTGAGGAAATTAATGTACATGTTCAAGGTGTAAATTTACCTGATGACAAAGATGAGTAATTTTTATATTTATATCTTATAAAATAATTTATTTAAAATGTCTTTTCAAAGGGGTCACTACGTATGCTACATTTTCTAAATAAAATAGATTGAGCCTCTCCGCTACCAATGCGCACCCTCAATCAATTTTCTTAAGAAAATATACGAATACTTCGATCACACTTTTCAAAAACATTTTAAATTTAAATTATTTATTTAATAAAAATATTTGAATTGAATTAGTTTACAAATGAAAAGTTGTAAACGGAAGAGGGAAAAATGAAATTTGTTGAAAAATTTAGTTTAATAGTTTTTTCTATAATAGTAATTTTACTTTCAGTATTTACTGTACTGGTTGGAACTGAAGTAATTCCTGCAGAAGATATAGCTGAATTTTTATCTGAAAATATTATAGCTACAATTTGTGTGGCAATTATATTTGTTTTATGGTCAATAGCTAATATTTTCTTTAGAAATAGTGGAAAAGATAATAGTAATGGTGTTTTACTTGAAAATGAAAATGGATCATTAATGATAACAAGAGATTCTATTTGCAATTTAGCTGATTCTATATTAAGAAAAAATGATGACATTAAGGAAGCTATTGTTAAAATTGATTTTGACTTTAACAAAGATATAATTGTTAATATTAATGCCACTGTCAAAGATACTACAATTATTAAAGAAATATCAACAAAAGTCCAAGAAGACATTAAAAAGTTAATTAAAAAAGCAACTGACATAGATGTTAGAGAAGTAAATATAAAAATAAAAAATGTTGATCAAGAAAAATAATATTTTACTTCACAAGAAGGAGATGTTTATATGGAAAAATTTTTACAGTTTTTAAGTGATTATAGATATCCAATAATTGGTTTTTTTGTGGCTCTTGTAATAATAATTACAGGACTATATAAATTAATAATACCAATAGCTTTAATTGCTGCCGGAATTTACTTTGGATTTTACTTTCAGAAAAATAAAGAAAAAGTTAAAGAAAAAATTAAAGAAATTGTTGATAAATTATAGTTTTATACTAGAAAGGAAAAATTTTTATGAACAGATCTGCAGTAAGAGAAAATGCTTTTAAAATGATTTATGGAATGGAAGTACAAAAAGAATATAGTAGAGAACAGTTAGAACTATTTATTAAAGAGAATGAAATCGAAGATACTTCTGCTGTTCAATATTTAAATGATATTTATAATGGTTTAGAAAAATCTGAAGAAATTACAGAAATGATTTCCAAAAATTTAAAAAAAGATTGGACTATAGATAGAATTTCAAAGGTAAATATAGCTATTTTAAAAATAGCTATTTATGAGATTAAGTATATGAAATTACCTTTTAAAGTAGCAATCAACGAAGCAGTTGAGCTAGCTAAAAAATATGGAGATGATACAGCTCCTACTTTTGTAAATGGAGTTTTAGCTAGTATTGTAAAAGAATAATTTAAAAGGTTGCTTTTAAATTTTGGGGGATAAAAAAATAGAATGAAAATTGAGCCAATATCAGTTTCAGAATTAAATAGATATATGAAAGATAAAGTAGCAGAAGATGAGTACTTAAAAAGTGTGTTTGTCAGAGGAGAAATATCAAACTTTAAGCATCATTATACAGGACATATGTATTTTACTCTTAAAGATGAAAATTCTTTAATAAAATGTATAATGTTTAAATCATCAACGGCTACTTTGAATTTTATGCCTAAAGATGGAATGAAAGTTAATGTATTAGGAAGTGTTGCTGTATTTGAAAGAGATGGAGTTTATCAAATATATTGTAAAGCAATGCAAGAAGATGGCGTTGGAGATTTATATGCTAAATTTAAAGAGTTAAAAAACAAACTTGAAGCAGAAGGATTATTTAATCAAGAGCATAAAAAGAAAATACCAATGATGCCTAAGATAATTGGTGTATTAACATCTAATACAGGTGCTGTTATAAGAGATATAATTAATGTTTCTACTCGTAGAAACCCAAATTGCTATATACGATTATTTCCTGTACCTGTTCAAGGACCAGGAGCAGCAGAAAAAATTGCTGATGCTATAAAAATTATGAATGAAAAGAAACTAGCAGATGTTTTAATCTTAGCAAGAGGTGGAGGTTCACTTGAAGATTTATGGCCTTTTAATGAGGAGATTGTTGCAAGAGCAATTTATGATTCAGAATTACCAATAATTTCAGCTGTCGGACATGAGACAGATTTTACGATTGCTGATTTTGTTGCTGATTTAAGAGCTCCAACACCATCAGCAGCAGCTGAGCTTGCGGTTACAGATATAGAAGATTTGGAAGATAGATTATATTTATATAGAAATAGATTAAAAACTTTATTAAAAAAGAAAATAGAAATAATTAGGTTACGTTATGAAAAGTGTATGGCATCAAGAGTATTTACAGAACCTGATTATAGAATCAAAGAGAATTATTTAAAAATAGATCAGTTATTAAAAAATATGGAAATCATTATTAATTCTAAAATGAAAGATTATAAGATGAAAACTGTAGAAATAATAACTAGACTAGATATGATTAGTCCACTAAAAACATTAGCCCGTGGCTATGGAATTTTAGAAAAAGATGGTAAAGTTGTTAAATCAGTTAAAGATGTAAAAAAAGATGATGAGGTCGATTTTAAATTAACTGATGGAGAAGTTAAAGCAAAAATAATGTAGGAAGAGGTTTATATGAAAGAAAAAGGATTTGAAGAAATGTTAGAAGAATTAGAAGAAATTGTTCAAACATTAGAAAAAGAAGATTTAAATTTAGATGAATCAATAAAGAAATTTGAACAAGGAATGAAAATTGCTAAAGATTGTAACAAGAAAATAGACGAAGCAGAAAAGAGAATAACTATTTTACTAAATGACGATGGCGAAATGAAAGAAAAAGATTTTTCTGTACAAGAGTAGCAAAAGACGAAAAGGGGAAGGAAATAAAATAACATTATGGAAATACTAACAAATAGATTTTTATATATTCCTTTAATTGTTTGGGCGGCAGTTCAAACCTTTAAAGTTATTCTAGATTTAATTATTAACAAAAAATTTAATTTTAAAAGAGTATTAGGTGCTGGAGGAATGCCAAGTTCTCATTCTGCTGTTGTTATGACATTATCAATGATGGTAGGAAAAGAATATGGATTTGGAAGCGGTATTTTTGCTTTAGCATGTATTTTTTCAATAGTTGTAATGTATGATGCTGCTGGAGTTAGAAGGGCTGCTGGTAAGCAGGCAAGATTATTAAACAAAATAATAGAAACTCCAGGAATGGATCCGAGTATGGTATCAGAAAAATTAGTTGAAGTTTTAGGACATACGCCATTCCAAGTTTTTGTTGGAGCAATTATTGGAATAGTAGTTGGATTAATTTTTTAAATTATATAAAAATAAGTTATTTAAAGAGGTGTGTTAGATGAAAGATATTGAAATTGCAAGAAGTATTATTCCTAAAAAAATTAATGAAATTACTGAAAAATTAAGTATTCCAGAAGAATTTATTGAAAACTATGGTAAATATAAAGCTAAAATTGCAAATAAATATATGAACGAACTAAAAAATAAAGATGATGGAAAACTAATATTAGTTACTTCAATAAATCCAACACCACTAGGAGAAGGAAAAACAACTATAGCAATTGGTTTAGCAGATGCTTTGAATAGATTAGATGAGAAAGCTGTTCTTGCATTACGTGAACCATCTCTTGGACCAGTTTTTGGAATAAAAGGTGGAGCAACTGGTGGAGGATATGCACAAGTAATACCAATGGAAGACATAAATCTTCACTTTACAGGAGACATTCATGCTATTACATCTGCAAATAACTTATTATCTGCTATGATTGATAACCATTTATATTTTGGAAATAAATTAAGATTGAAAAAGATTACTTGGAAAAGATGTCTTGATTTGAATGATAGAGCTTTAAGAAAAGTTCAAATTGGATTATCAAATGAGAAAAGATCAGTTCCAAGAGAAGATGGATTTGATATAAGTGTTGCATCTGAGATTATGGCAATATTTTGTTTAGCAACAGATTTGGAAGATTTACAAAGAAGATTAGGAAATATTATTATTGGATATAATGAAGATGATAAACCTGTTTTTGCAAAAGATTTAAAAGCTGAAGGAGCAATGACAGTTCTATTAAAAGATGCATTTAATCCTAATTTGGTACAAACTTTAGAAGGAACACCTGCTGTTATTCATGGAGGACCTTTTGCTAATATTGCTCATGGATGCAACAGTATTGTAGCAACTAAGATGGCTTTGAAATTAGGAAAATATGTTGTTACAGAAGCTGGATTTGGTGCAGATTTAGGTGCTGAAAAATTCTTAGATATTAAATGTAGATGTGCTGGAATTAAACCAGATGCTGTAGTATGCGTAGCTACTATTAAAGCTTTGAAATATCACGGAGGACAATCAATTGATGATATTCAAAATGAAAATTTGGAATGCTTAGAAAATGGAATTGAAAATTTATTAGTACATGTTGATAATTTAAAAAATAAATATCAATTACCGGTTGTTGTAGGAATCAATAGATATACACAAGATACAGAGGATGAAATCAGATTGCTTCAAGAAAAAGTTAGAGAACATGGAGCTGATATTAGTCTTGTAGAAGCATGGGAAAAAGGTGGAGAAGGAGCAATTGATTTAGCTGAAAAGGTAATAGATCTTGCAAAGCAAAAGAGCAATTTAGAATATACATATTCATTAAATGAAGGAATCAAAGATAAAATTAGACATGTTGCGCAAAAGATTTATGGAGCACAAGATGTAGAATTTTCAGAAGAAGCAAGTCAGGAAATAGAAAGAATAGAGAAGTTAGGATATAATAATTATCCTGTATGTATTGCCAAAACACAATATTCTTTATCTGATAATCCTAAGAACTTACAATGTGAAGAACCATTTAATATTCATGTTAGAGAAATAATTTTAAAAAATGGTGCTGAACTTATTGTTGCAATAGCTGGAAACATTTTTACAATGCCTGGATTACCAGAAGTTCCATCAGCAGAAAAAATAGGTTTAGATGACTTTGAAAACATTATTGGATTATTTTAATTAATATGTAAAATATAAGTATAAAATATTTTCTTTTTCAAATACTAAAAATATAGATTAGGAGGAATTATGAAAAAGAAAATATTTTTTTTATTTCTGATTATATTGATTATTATATGTACTACTTTTGCAGTACTTGCTACATCTCGTAGAGGTTCAAGTGGTAGTGAAGTTCGTAAGATACAAGAAAAGCTTAAAAGATGGGGATACTATTCTGGAAGTGTTGACGGAATATATGGAAGTAGGACTGAAGCAGCTGTAAAGAAATTTCAAAGAGCAAATGGACTAACAGTAGATGGAATTGCAGGAAAAAATACATTAGCAGCTATGGGAATACAAACTTCTAATTCATCATCTAGTTCAGGAGGAAGCAATGACTTAAACTTACTGAGTAAAGTTGTCTATTCTGAAGCAAGAGGTGAGCCTTACACCGGACAAGTTGCAGTTGCTGCTATAGTTTTAAATAGAGTTTCAAGTTCATCATTTCCTAATTCCGTTTCAGGTGTAGTATATCAGGCTGGAGCTTTTGATGCAGTTTCAGATGGACAGATTAATTTAGTACCAGATTCAACAGCAAGAAAAGCTGCTCAAGATGCAATAAATGGATGGGACCCAACTTATGGATGTATTTATTATTTTAATCCTGCCACAGCAACTAGCAAATGGATTTGGTCTAGACCACAAGTTGTAACAATTGGAAAACATATATTTTGTAAGTAGAACAAAATATAATCTGTAAAAAAATTATTCTGAAAAGTCAGCGTATTTGTTCCAAGCATACAAATTTGGCGAAGCTTTTATATAATATGAGAGATCTATTATATAAAAGCTTTTGCTTTAAATTTAATACATAAAACAAAAAATAAATAATTCTAGAAATTTTTTTCATTTTATTTTTCACTCTACTTTATTTGATTGATTTCGACAATAAAAAAGATATATTCTATAGAAGATTTAAGATTTTTTATTATCTAAATGTTTTGTTTCAAATTACACACAATTTTTAAAACAAAAATTTATCATATAGAACCACAATGAGGACTTTACAGCAGATTTATATAGTATGACACATAAAAATAACCTTTATTGTTTCATAGGTAATTCACCTGAAATTTCACAATATAAATTAGAATTAAAAGGAAGTGATCAATAATAAGAAAACAAATAAAAATTATGCCAACAAATGATTATATTTTTAAAAGAATATTCGGATATGTTGGAAATGAAGAAATAACAAAAGATTTGCTAATAGCAATATTAGGCAAAAATATAAAAACTATTGTAACAGATAATAATGTTATTTTGGAAAAAGATGTATATGATGATAAATTTGGAGTGCTAGACATAAAAGCAATAATAGATGACAATATACCATGTAATATTGAAATGCAAGTATTGGAAGATAAAAATATTGAGAAAAGATTACTATATTATTGGAGTAAAATGTATATTTCAACAATT
This sequence comes from uncultured Clostridia bacterium, assembly GCA_947625895.1. Taxonomy (GTDB): domain Bacteria; phylum Bacillota; class Clostridia; order TANB77; family CAG-508; genus UMGS1994. The sequence continues at coordinate 39,637 of CANQPZ010000009.1, forward strand.
AAATCTGGTGAAAACTTTGATAAATTAAAAAAGACGATTTCAATATTAATAGCTGATTTTGAATTAAAAAATTTGAACAATATTATTAATTATCATGCTAAATGGGAACTTAGAGAATGTGAATATTGTAAGAAAATATTGACAGACGTATTAGAAATACATATAATTGAATTACCAAAAATTGTATATGAAATTGAAAATGAATATAAAAGTGAATATAATAAAAAACTTGTGGAGTGGCTACAATTTTTAGTAAATCCTAATAATGTGGAGGAAAAGAATATGAAAAATGAAAAAATAAAAGATGCCAAAAAAGAATATGATAAAGTAATGAAAAATGAAAAAGAATTATATATAGCAGAATTGAGGGAAAAATATGTGCTTGAAATGAATAGTAAATATTCAGATGGATTCATAGATGGAGAAGAAAAAGCAAGCAAAGAGTTAGCTAAAAAATTAAAAAATAGAGGACATGATGTGGAAGAAATAATTGAGTTGACAGGATTAACTAAAACAGAAATTGAAAGCTTGTAAAAAAATTTAATATGAAATCTTAAATCATAAAACCATAACTGTTAAATAATTAGCAGCTATGGTTTTTATAATTTACATAAAAAATTGATTAAATTGAACATTAAACAATGGCTTTCTAATTGACAAAAATACGACATATTGGTAATATTATATTGATATGGAGGATGACAACAATTATGAATTTATATCCAGATTTATATCTAGATAGTGTCAAAAATATTAATGCAGAATTACTAAAAAAGAACAATATAAAAGGATTAATATTAGATGTAGATAATACACTAATAGATTATTATAAAAATTTAGTTAATGGCGCAGAGAAATGGTGTGAAGAACTTAAAAATGAAGGAATAAAATGTATTATTGTTTCTAATAGTCATAACAAAGATAAGATTTCTACTGTTGCAGAAAAACTTAATATAGATTATATAATGTTTGCTAAAAAACCTTTTAAAACAGGGTTTAAGAAAGCTTTAAAAGAACTTGAACTTGATGCTGGAAGTGTTGCAGTTGTAGGTGATCAATTATCAACAGATATCTGGGGCGCAAAGAGAATGAAAATGTTTTCAATTTTAGTAAAACAGGTTGATAAGAAAGATATATTTGTTACAAAAGTTAAAAGACCTATTGAAAATGCAATTATACGTAATTACTTAAAAAAGAAAGGTGCAAAATAAAATGTATTTTAATAATATACATGTACTAATATACTTAGTTGTCGGTCTAGTTGGCTGTATAGTTGGACAATTAGTAGGAATGATGAACGTAAGATTAATAAATGGAGAGAAAGTATTTGAAAAAGGCTCTTTAAAGAAGTATAAAATTGAACTAGTTCCACATTATGTAATGATGGTTACTATGTTTGCCTTATATATTTTTTTACTATACACGTGTGGAATTGATAAAAGTTGGCATACTAATATAACAACAGTTAGTTATTTTATATTATTGCCATTATTAATGTCAGCGTTTGTAGTTGATGCTAAAAAAAGAATAATACCTAATAGATTAGTTTTAACAATTTTTGAAATCGGTATTTTATTTATATTTTTTGAAGGAATCATGAGTCCTACAGGAATATCATTTGCTTTAAATAGACTTGAAGGAATGATACTTGGAGCTGGAATATTCTTAATAATTACTCTTATAGGTGGATTAGTTGCAGGAAAAGAAGCAATGGGAATGGGAGACGTTAAGTTAATGGGAGCAATTGGATTATTCTTTGGAACAAGTCCTATTCTAATAATTTCAGTCCTATCATTTTTAATCGGTTCTATTGTAAGTATAATTTTAATCATTACAAGGTTTAGAAAATCAAGTGAATATATACCTTTTGGACCATTTATAGTTATTGCAACAATTATTGTATTGTTTATTCCACAAGATATATTATTTGAATATTTATGGTTTATATTTTCTGGACAATGGTTCTTAAAATACTTGAAGAAATAAAAGATTAAAAGGAGGTTACTGTTATGAATATTAAAATTAAGTGGTTAAGAGATCAATTAAAAACCCAAAATTTACAAGGAATGATAGTATCCAATCCAGTTAATGTTAGATATCTGATAGGGGTAGAAGCTGAAGGAATTTTATTAATAACGTTAAAAGAAAATCTTTTTATTACAGACAGTAGATATACAGAAGCGGTAAATACAGTATTAACAATTGAAGACGAAATTTTAGTTGTAGATAAGAAAACTTTAAGTAAAGAAGAATATGCTGCATTTTTTATGTATTGTGAAAATGTAGGGTTTGAAGAAAATTTTGTTACTTATGCTGACTATAAAGAATACTTACAAACTTTTAGAGTAAACTTGATGGAGACAGAAGATATTATAGAAAAGCAAAGATCAATAAAAGATGAAAAAGAAATTCAGTATATAGAAAAGGCCTGTGAAATTACTGACAAATGTTTTGAACATTTAAAAAAATTTATAAGAATTGGAATGACGGAAAAGGAAATTGCTTTTGAAATTGAAAAATTTTATAAGACAAATGGTGCAGATGATGTGTCATTTGCTCCAATTGTTGCATCAGGACATAATTCATCAATGCCACATGCAGTGCCTGGAACAAGAAAAATAAAAGACGGTGATATTGTTTTAATAGACATGGGCTGTAAATACAATGGCTATTGTTCAGATATGACAAGAGTATTATTTATAAATTACATGGAAGATGAATTTAAAGAGGCATATGATATTTGCTTAAGAAACAATGAAATGGCAGAAAGAGATATTAGAGAAGGAAGAAATATGAAATCTATTGCTCAAAACTCTAATAATCACTTAAAAGAATATGGATTTATTCCTCTTCATTCATTGGGTCATGGCGTTGGATTAGACATTCACGAAGAACCTTTCTTTGGAATAGTATATGATCAAATGCTAAAAGAAAATATGGTAATAACAGTTGAACCTGGAGCATATAAAGCAGGACAGTTCGGAATAAGAATTGAAGATACTGTTTTAGTTACAAAAATGGGGATAAATAGATTGACAAAAACAAGTAAAGATCCAACAATTGTAATTTGTGATTAAAAGTTATAAACAACAATCAAAAGCTTGATTTTATGCGAAAAATGTTGTATTATATTTAAAGATTTTTATTTAGGGAGGAATTTATAATGGCAGAAGTATACATGGCAGGAGATTTAAGAAATGGAACTACTTTTGAAATGGATGGTTCAGTATATAAAGTTGTAGAATTTCAACATGTTAAACCAGGAAAAGGAGCAGCTTTTGTTAGAACAAAATTAAAAAATGTAATTAGTGGATCAGTTTTAGAGAAAACTTTCAATCCATCTGAAAAATTACAAGGTGCAGAAATTGAAAAGAGAGATATGCAATATCTTTATAATGATGAAGATTTATATTATTTCATGGATAATGAAACATATGAGCAAATACCACTTAATAAAGAACAAATTGGTGATGCATTAAAATTTATGAAAGAAAATATGAATTGTAAAATTCTTTCATTTAAAGGAAACGTATTTGCAGTAGAGCCACCTATGTTTGTTGAACTTGAAGTTACATACACAGAACCTGGATTTAGTGGAAATACAACAACAACTTCTGGAAAACCAGCTACACTTGAAAATGGATATGAAATATCAGTACCATTATTCATAAATATTGGTGATGTTATTAGAATAGATACAAGAACTGGTGAATACATGGAGAGAATTTAGTCAAAAGGAGATAATCGATCAGTGTCAAAATTAGAGGAACAATATCAAAAGATGATTGAGACTTTAGAAAGTACAATTAAGGATGAAAAAGAGCTAAATAAGGCAAAAGAACAACTTGAAGATATTGTGTCTACAGTAGTTGATGATTGTAGCCTAATATTAGATAAATATGATAAAAAGATGCAAGAAATCGATGCTAAAAGCAAAAATAATGAATTAAGAATTTTAGCATTAGAAGAGCGTCTTAAGTATTTTGAAAAAATGGTAGAAATGGAAGATTATGATTTCTTTGTTACTTGCCCATATTGCGGTTTTGAAATACAAACTGATTATGATGATGAAGTAGAGGAAATATGTTGCCCAGAATGTGGTCAATTATTTGACATTGACTGGGAAGATGATTCTTCTGATGAAGAAAACAATGAAAATAATGATTAGAAATAATCTAAAGGATTGACGGCTATGCCGTCTTTTTTTATTGTTAAATGTAAGTGAGAACCTGTAGTTGCACCATTAGTTGGCTTCCCGGAAGAATCTTTATATGGATTATTTAAAACTCCATAAACGTTTTTTGGACCAACATTTGCAATAACATTTGATTGTAAAACAAAATCACCTACTTTGAATAAAAAGTTAGGGGAGATATGGCAATATGATGCAGAGATATTTCCATTTTTTATAGTTAGTGTATATCCTCCGGCACCTTTAAAACCAGTAAATGTAACTGTTCCTGAAAAACAGGCATGAATTTGAGTTCCTTCAGAAGCGGCTATATCTAAACCAGAGTGATTTGAGGAAGAACCTTTTGTTGGAGATTTTCTTTTTCCAAAATAAGAAGTTATTCTTTTATTATCAGGAAGAGGCCAATAGAAATTATTAGAATCGATATTTACATTTTCTGTGTTTTCAAAATTATCAGATGAGATGAACAAAAGTGAACATGAAAAAAACATTAATACTATTATTGATGTTGTAAAGAGCTTAAAAAAAGAACTATACATAGAATTCCTTTCCGGTATAGCCCTTTTTATATAATTATTTGGCAGGGGCACTAGGATTCGAACCCAGACGAGCGGTTTTGGAGACCGATGTGCTACCATTGACACTATACCCCTAAGTAATCAACTGCTAACTATTATACAGGTTTTCTTTTAATTATGCAATATTTTTTTGAAAAATAGAGAGAATTATTTAAGACTAGAGTTTTATAAATTTATTTCATATTAAATAATATGAAGAACCAAAAAGTTTTGACAAAAAAATAAACCCCAGACAAAATATCTGGGGTTTTTATCAATTATCATTTTCAATTAGTTTTTGAACTATTTGTATAGCGTTAGTTGCTGCACCTTTTCTTATATTATCTGCAACAACCCAAAGATTTAATCCAGATTCAACAGATTCATCTCTACGAATTCTACCAACAAAAACTTCATTATGTTCTGTAGCATGTGTTGCAAGAGGATATACATTTTCTGATGGATTGTCTTCAACAATTACTCCTGGATAATTACGTAAAGTAGAGAATACATCTTTGATATCAAAATTTTTATCAAATTCTACGTTTATTGACTCACTATGTGAATTTAAAACAGGTACTCTAACAGTTGTAGCAGTAACTCTTAAATCTGGTCTTTCCAAGATTTTTCTAGTTTCATTAATCATTTTTATTTCTTCTTTTGTATATCCGTTTTCCATGAATACATCAATATGTGGAAGACAGTTATTATAAATAGGGTGAGGAAACTTTTGTGGGTCTAGTCCTTTTTGTGTATTGTTGAAATCATCAACGCCACCTTTTCCAGCTCCAGATACTGCTTGATATGTTGAGTAAACTACTCTTTTAATGTGATATTTTTCGTCAAGTGCTTTTAATGGAATTACAGCTTGAATTGTTGAACAATTTGGATTTGCGATAATTCCTTTATTTTTGAAAGCAGCTTTCATATTTACTTCTGGAACTACTAAAGGAACGTCTGGATCCATTCTGAAAGCACTACTATTGTCAACTACAATACATCCTTTAGATGCTGCAATTGGAGAAAATTTCTTTGAAGTATCTCCACCAGCTGAAAATATTGCGTAGTCAAATCCTTCATCAAAAGAATTTTCAGTAAGTTCTTGAACAATGTATTCCTTTCCCATAAAATTGATTTTTGTGCCTGCTGATTTAGATGAACAAAAAAAAGCGTATTCAGATATTGGCAAATTGAATTCTTCCAATACTTGTCTAGCTTTAATTCCAACTAAACCTGTAGCACCTACTAATGCTAATTTGTATTTTTTCATAATAAGTACCTCTCTTTTTGAGAGTATAAAAAGAAAAATATAATTATATTTTTCTATCGTCTTTAATATTATATGTCAAAAAATGTAAAAAGGCAATATTAT
>CANQPZ010000010.1 GCA_947625895.1 uncultured Clostridia bacterium
TAACACAGATATTAACTAAATCATATTATGTATTAGTATGGAAGTTTGGAGGTGCAAATATGGAACCACAAGTTACAATTTGCTGTGGCAAAAAGAATACAAGATGTAGCTGTTTGTCAAAAATATTGTATATATTTATAGCATTATTTATCTTTTTAATTGGAATTATAATAGGGGCACTAACTTCTATTGTAGCATCAATTGGGGCTGTGTATTTTTATGCATTGGCAACTGTTTTTGGAATATTAGCTATTGTTGGCTTTATATATATTTTATGCAGTTGTAGAAGTTAAATTTCTATTGCGAAGGATCCATGTTTTATATGTGGATCCTTTTAATTGAAAAAAATATATCATTGTGATAGAATACAATTATCTTTTTAAGAAAGGAAGAATATTTTATGGAAAAAGATTTAATAGCTGTTGTTATGGCTGCTGGAAAAAGCGAAAAAATGAATTCAAAAAAGAATAAATTAGTACATAAATTATATGGGAAGGAACTTGTTAGTAGAGTTGTTGAGACAGCGGAAAAATTAGATTGTGATGAGATAATTACTGTTGTTGGAGAGCAAAAAGAACAAATAGTTGAAGTTTTAAAAGATAGAACAAAATATGTTGAACAAAAAGAAATATTAGGAACAGGACATGCATTAATGCAAGTTGTTCCAGAATTAGAAACAAAATCTGGACAAGTAGTTATTTTATATGGTGACGTACCAATAATAACTAAAGATACTGTTGAAAAACTTATTGATAGAAACAGGAATGAAAGAGAAAGTGTTACACTTTTAACTGCAATTTCTGATAATCCATATGGATATGGAAGAATTGTTAGAAATGAAGTTGGTGAAGTTAAAGAGATAGTAGAAGAAAGAGATACTAATGAATTAACTGCAAAAATAAAAGAAATAAATTCGGGAATTTATTGTTTTAATATAGAAGATTTATTAGAAACAATTAAAGACTTAAAACCACGTGAAAATGGTGAAATCTATTTAACAGATATAGTTAAAGCAATGGATGATAGAAAACTAAAAATTGGAGCAATGATTGTTGAAGACAACACTGAAATTTTAGGTGTTAATGATAGAGTCCAATTAGAATTACTAGGCAGAATTTTAAAAATGAAAATAAATACAATGCATATGTTAAATGGTGTTACTATTGAAGACTCAGATACTACTTATATTTATGAAGATGTAAAAATAGGTAAAGATACAGTTATTCATCCAAATACTACAATTAAATCTGATTGTGAAATTGGAGAAGATTGTGAAATTGGACCAAATGCATATATTAGAGAACATTGTAAATTAGCAAATAAAGTAAAAATAGGTAATTGTTGTGAAATTAAGAAAACAACAGTTGCATATGGAAGTAAAGTTCCTCACTTATCATATATGGGCGATTGTGAAATAGGAACAGGAGTTAACATTGGTTGTGGAAGTATAACTTGCAATTATGATGGTGTTAATAAACATAAGACTATAATAGGTGATGATTGCTTTGTAGGTTCAAATACAAACTTGGTTGCACCTGTTACAGTAGGAAAAAATGTTTTAATAGCAGCAGGTTCCACAATAACTAAAGATGTACCAGATGATACACTTGCAATAGCTAGAGAAAGACAAATTAATAAAGTAGATTGGAATAAAAAATAAATTTAAATTATAGGAGTCTTATATGAAAAATAAAATTTTAATAGTTTTATTAATAGTTATACTTGCTATAGGAATTGCATGGAATTACATTAGAACAAAAAATAACAACAATAATAACAGTAGTGTTAATATTGATCCAGCAACTGAACAGGAAATAGCAACACCTGATAGAATAGTTGTTAAATTTGATTCAAAATATTATGAATTAACATCAGCTGATGAAAATTATGAAGAGCTTATTAAAGCTTGTAGAGAAAGTTTTAACAGAACTGAAGAAAAACCAATAAGTGATGTTAGTAATCTTAAAACTCAATCTGATTTTGTAGAATTTGATTATGATAAAATAAGTAAAAATAATATTTTCTTTTTCTCTGGTGATGTTGGAACTATTAAAATGCAGGAAACTGATGGAGTTGTTATTTCAAAAGAATTGCATAATAGCGAAGAGCTAAGAAAAAAATTTGAAAATGCAGTAAAAGATAAAACACCATATTATTTAAATTCTTCTACATATATTGCTAAAAATAATTATCAATATTTACCTGCTACATTAGATTTTGAAGAAATAAAATATGAAGCGGTTTATAAAAAAGAAATTACATCTTTAGAAGAATATGAGAAAATAACAGATTTATATCATCTTGAGTTTGAAAAACTTGATATTGATGAACTTTTAAAAGATAATAAATTAATTATATTTCTAAGTAAATATGATATTTCTAATTCTGAGGTTAATGTAGGAAATATAAAACTTTATTTTAAAGGTGAAGATTATATTACTCCTGAAGCACATGATTATGTACCAGTTCTTATGGTTGTTAGTAAAATAGTAAATACAAAATGTATTTATTATAATTACGATAATATAAGTAAAGTAGATAATTTAACTGGTAAGCAGGAAAAGACTTATGGTGTAATTCAAAAACAAAATGATGATGGAACTTATGATGTAGGTTATACATTAGATACACCAGCTGTTTCAAAAATTAAAATTACTGACAATGCTTTATTAAGAAACAAAGAATTAGAGCAAGGAGATTATGTTAAAGTAGATGGTACAATAATTGATTTTGATGAAACTACTAATAAAAATAGAACATATGAAGTTAATGAAATATCAATTACTAAGAAAAGTGATTATGAAAAACGATTACTTGATGAACTTAAAGGTAAAGATTATTTAAGTACAGCTATTGTAAGTCATTACGAATCAGAAAGCCAGTATGATGGATATGCAATTTGCCAAGTATTTATCGGAGATAATATGGATACTCCAGATGGATTAATAAAAGTATATTATGATTTTTACAATGGAGAGACTCAAAGTTATTTAGGAAACGCAGATTCTCCAATTGAAACCAATTATGGAGTTCTAGATTATGAAATAGTTACAGTACATTTTAAAGAAAAAGTATCAGACTTAAATAATATACATGCAAAGACATTTGAATTTATTGCAGATTAATTTAAATAGATAAAAAAGGGGAAGTTAAAAAACTTCCTCTTTTTTACATACTTTGTTCACCAGGTAAGATGTAGTCAATGATACCATAAATTAGAGCACCAATTATTGCTGACATCCAAGAAATTGTATAACCTGCAACAAAGAATTGCGTTGCATACAAAATTACCACGGCTAATACAAATCCTACAAAGCCTTTACCAAATGCCATTGCTTGTAAACCAGTAAATTTTACTATTACATAATCCATTACTGTTAAAACAATAGCTGCAAGACCTAAAGACCATATGTTGTCAATTCTAAATCCTGGAGTAAAAAATGCAGTAACTCCAAGGATTATAGCTGAAGCTATAAGTCTTCCAATAATTTGACCGACAACACCCATTGTGGAAGAACTTTGTATATTAGAATTGTTATTATCCATTTTGAACCTCCTTTTTTAAATTAATTTGTTTATTAATCTAAAAATTTCAATTACAATTTTGAACAAACAAGAATTGTTCTAATAGAAATCCACATATAATTATAAAAAGTGGATAAACAACAGTTGAAAAAGATAAAATCAATTGTTGTTCTTTTTTATTTTTGACTAAAAAAATTTTTTTATGCATATTATTTAAATTTCAGTAAAAAATAAATACAAAATTTAAAAAATGAGGTTTTATTATGCTTATTGTTTTTGTAAGAGCGATTGTTTTGTATTTAATAGTTTTGTTAGTTGTGCGTTGTATGGGTAAAAGAGAAATAGGTCAGCTTCAACCATTTGAATTAGTTATTTCTATAATGATAGCAGACCTTGCTTCAATCCCTATGACTGATGTTGGTGTACCTATATTTAGTGGAATAATACCTATATTAGGACTTTTACTTATGCATCTAGTTATATCTTATGGAAATTTGAAAAGTATAAGATTTAGAGAAATTATTTGTGGTAAACCTACAATTCTAATTTATAGAGGAAAAGTAGATGAACAAAAATTAAAAAAGGAAAGATATACCGTAAATGAGCTTCAAGAAAAATTAAGAAGTAAGGATGTTTTTAACATAAGTGATGTGGAATATGCAATTTTAGAAACAAGTGGAGATATAAGTGTTATTTTGAAGCCAGAAAAAAGGAATCCAACTTTAGAAGAATTAAATATAGATGCGAAATATGAAGGATTGGCATATGACTTAGTTGTTGATGGGGTAATCCAGTATGAAAATCTGAAAAAAATAAATAAAGATTATGAGTGGCTAGAAGAACAAGTTAGTAAATTTGGTTTTGAACCGCAACAAGCACTAATTGTAACTATAGATGCTGATAATCAAATATTCTGTCAGAAAAAAGGAGATAAGAATGATTAAGGAATTAATTATTTCTGTAATTATAGTATTTGGTATTGTTGTAGGAGACATATTATTGGGAAATTTTATAGATGAAAAATTAGATCATACAATGGGATTACTAGATGAAGTTCGAACTTTAATTGAAGATAAAAATTATGAAGAATCAGGCAAAAAAATTGATGGCGTTGAATCATACTGGAATGAATCTGAGGAGTTTCTTTCATATTATATTGAACATGACGAATTAGAAAAAGTGAAAACAGAATTAACTTCCTTAAAAACGTATGTACAGATTGAAGATGATGAATCATTAGAAAAGGTAAACAAAATGTCTTATATAATAGAGCATATTAAGGAAAAAGATAAATTGAATTTAAAAAATGTATTTTAAATTAGAGTTTTCACGTATTATTATCAAAATCATATTATATTAATAAATATGAATAAAGGATGATATAGATGGATCGATTTATTTATTTAGATCATGCAGCAACTACCCAGATAGATAAAGAAGTTTTAGACGAAATGATGCCATATATGACATATTATTATGGAAATGCATCTTCATTATATGGTTTGGGAAAGCAGAGCAGAGAAGCGGTAGAAAAAGCGAGAAAACAAGTGGCGAATGTAATAAATTGCAATAGTAATGAAATCTATTTTACTAGTTGTGGAAGTGAAAGTGATAATTTAGCAATAAAAGGAATTGCAAAAGCAAACCAAAATAGAGGAAAGCACATTATAATTAGCAACATAGAGCATCCTGCTGTTATTGAAACATGTAAAACTTTAGAAAAAGAAGGATTTGAAATTTCTTATGCACCAGTTAAAGAAAATGGAATAATTGATTTGGATATGCTAAAAAAGACTATAAGACGCGATACAATTTTAATTTCTGTAATGACAGCAAATAATGAAGTGGGAACTATTCAACCAATTGAAGAAATAGGAAAAATAGCTAAATTATATAATGTTATTTTTCATACAGATAGTGTTCAAGCAGTTGGTAATTTATATATAAATGTAAAGAAAATGAATATAGATGCACTTTCAATGTCTGGACATAAATTTTATGGACCAAAAGGTGTTGGCGCATTGTATGTTAAATCTGGTATCAATTTTTATAGACAACAAGATGGAGGACATCAAGAAAAAGAAAAAAGGTCAGGTACAGAGAATGTTGCAGGGATAGTAGGAATAGGAAAGGCTATTGAGATTGCTGAAAAAAATAGAGTTCAATATAATAGTCATTTAAAAAACTTGAGAAATGCATATGTTAAAAATGTTCTAAATTTTAATAAAAGAGTGTTCATTAATGGTGATATGGAAGAAAGATTATCAGGAAATATGAATATTTCTTTTTTGGGATATAAAGGTGCATATCTAGTTGAAGAATTAGATAAAAGGGGAATATGTGCTTCTAGTGGGTCAGCTTGTAGTGCAGGACTTCCAATGCCATCAAGTGTGCTTATGAATATGAATCATAATATTAAAATTGCAGAAAGTTCTTTGCGAATTACTTTTGGAAAAGAAAATACAATTCAGGATGTTGAGTATTTAATTTATTGCTTAAATGATATTTTAAATTCATAAAAAAAACCAGTCATTAAGACTGGCTTATTTTTTTATCTAATTCATTATATCATCATCGTCGTCTTCATCATCTTGTTTTGGAGAAACGATTTGTGATTTATTTGATTTTAAGTGTGCAGATGTAAGAACTTCATCTACATCTTCAGTTTTTCTTTCATTTTTTTGTTTAGTTTTTTTCTTGTCTTTAACTACATCTGATAATGCACCTAAACTTCCAAGAGCAGATGTTGCTTCAAATGGAATGAATATTTTATTTGCATCACCTTTAGCAACTTCTTCAAGAGCTTCCAATGATTTTAATTGAACTAATTTTTCATCTGGATCAGATTCTTTAATTGCATCATAAACCATTTGGATTTCTTTTGCTTTAGCTGCTGCAACTTGTCTTATAGCATCAGCCTCACCAGTAGCTCTTCTTATTTTTGATTCTCTATCAGCTTCTGCATCTAGAATAGCAGCTTCTTTTCTACCTTCTGCTAATGTAATTGCAGATTGTCTTTCACCTTCAGCTTGAAGGATTAAAGCTCTTTTATTTCTTTCTGCGTTCATCTGTTTTTCCATTGCATCTTTTATATCTGGTGGAGGAGTAATATCTTTGATTTCAACTCTATCGACTTTACATCCCCATGGATCAGTTGCTTCATCTAGTATTGTTTTTAATTTTGAATTGATTGAATCCCTTGAACTAAATGTTTCATCAAGTTCCATTTTACCAACAATATCACGAATTGTTGTAATTGATAAGTATTCAATACCTTTTTTCAAAGATTGAATTTCGTATACTGCTTTTGCAGGATCAACAACTTTATAGAAAACAACAGTATCAATAGTAATTGTAACATTATCAGATGTGATAACCTCTTGTGGTTGAACATCCATTGTTTGTTGTTTTAAACTAACTATTGATCTAACTGTATCAATAAAAGGTATAATTAATGTTAAACCAGCGTCTGCAGCTTTATGAAATTTACCTAATCTTTCTATAATATATACTTCTGATTGTTTAACGACTTTAATTGATTTTACCAGTACAATTGCAATTAAGACAATTAATATAATAAAAACAATTGGCATACTTTTTCTTCCTCCTTAAAATTTATATCTATTTATATGTAATTTACATAAAATCTCATCGCTACATTTCAATTATAACACAAAAACCTTGAAAAATAAAGCCTTTTTTAAAAAATTAATTATTTTAGGAATTTCTATTTAATAAAATGTCTATTTATGATATAAGGTATGTAGAAATTTGTAAAAGTTTAGGAGCTATTTGAGATGGAGGAAAATAACAAAAATATTGTTAAACATAGAACTGATAACCTATTGAAGAAAATTGCTCTGGTGGCAATTTTACTATTGATAGTATTAAATATATTAAGATATGCGGCTTATTTTGAAAGAGATACAGAAGGAAAGATTCAAATATCAATTCAAAATGAAACTAACATTGATTTAGAGCATGATATTTATATAGACGAAAATAATGTTGTTTTCTTATCAGAAGATGATATGAAAAAATATTTTGATAATGACTTATATTATGAAAATGATGAAAACAATAAAAGAAAATATGTTTCGGTTTTCGAAAATAAAATTCTAGAAATTGTTGAAAATGAAAATCATATGTATGTAAATGATGAAAGATATAAAATAAAAGCTGCTGTTATAAACAGAGATGGCATATATTATTTTCCAATTTCTGAACTAAAAGATGTTTATAATATTAATGTTACTTCATCATGGGATATGAAAAGAATTAATATTGAAAAACTTTCAGAGAAAAAGATTGTTGCAACAGTAGATAATGAAACAAAACTTAAATATAAAATGACTGACATTTCAAAGAATTTAATTGATCTAAAAGAAGGTACTAAAGTAGAAATTGTTGAAAAAATGAACAGAACATGGACAAAGATTAAGACTCCTGATTGTTATGTTGGTTATGTAAGAACATCAAAACTAAAAGATGAAACAGAAGAAAGAAAAGAATATAAAGAAAACGATTATAGCAGATTTGATGTAAATAATGCTACAATTATAGAAGTAAATGAAGAAAAAGATCCTGCAATAAAAGAGAAGCTATCTTCATATGAACCTAGAAAAACAAAAATAAAAGAAGTTTTACAAGAAGCAGTTGAAGAAGTTGTACAACTAAAAGGAAAGAACATTGGTGTTAGAGTTAATATTTCTACTGATGATGCAGTAGGGTATTATAGATTTTTAAAAGAATTAAAAACTTATTTAAATAATATGAATGTTTGCTTAATTGTAGTTGATCAAAATGTAATTGATAGAAACGACTTACTTAGAATTAGCAATATTATAGAGTAGAAAGGATAAAATTTAAAATGACAAGAGAAGAAGGGTTTTCACCAATAAGATTTATATTAACAGTTTGTTTACTTATAATTATTTTTGGAGGTATAGGTGGTATTTTATGGTATACTACTTCTTTAAATCCAGTACAAAAAAATAGTGAAAAAGTTGTTATTGAAATTCAAAGTGGTACTGGAGTGAAAGGTATAGCAGAAACTCTAGAATCTAATAATTTAATAAAGAATGCTTCAGCATTCAAAATTTATTGTAAATTAAATAATGAAAAAACTATGCAGGCAGGAAAATATGAGTTAGATAAAAATATGTCTGTTAAGCAAATAGTTAATGAATTAAAGAATGGAAATGTGGTTGATGAAACAGTAAAAATTACTTTTCTTGAAGGAAAAAATATGAGATGGATAGCATCTACTATTGCTGAAGCAACAGATAATACAGAGGAAGATGTTTTTAATTTACTACAAGATGAAGAATATATTGATTCAGTAATTGAGAAATATTGGTTTGTTACAGATGATATAAAAAATAAAGATATATATTATCCATTAGAAGGATATTTATTCCCAGACACATATATTTTATCTGATAAATCAGAAAGTGTAGAAACAATTTTTGGAAAAATGCTTGATAAAATGGAAAGTGTTTTGAAACCTTTAAAACAAGATATAGATGATAGTGATTATTCAATTCATGAAATTTTAACACTGGCATCCGTTGTTGAACTTGAAGCAGAAAATGCTGAGGATAGAGCTGAGGTTGCAGGAGTTTTCTATAACAGACTTAATAAAAAAATGGCTCTACAAAGTGATGTTACTACATATTATGCAAATAAATTGGAACTAAGTGATAGACAACTTACACAAAAAGAAATTGCAGATGATAATCCTTATAATACTAGATCTTCAAAAATGGCAGGTAAATTACCTGTTGGACCAATTGCGATGATAGGAGAAAGTTCAATTAAAGCGGCTCTAAATCCTAAGAAAACTGATGCAATGTTCTTTGTTGCAGACAAAAATGGAAAAGTTTATTTTTCTAAGACTAATGAGGAACATGAAAGAATAATTGATGAGTTAAAAGACCAAGATTTATGGATGACATATGATAAATAAAACGCATAAAACTTGACAAATTTGGGAAAACTGTTTAAAATAAATAGTACTGTGAATATTTTAGCGTTGATAACACAAAGTAATTGTGATAGAAAATCTAAAAGAGAAGAATTACCATAGGCTGAAAGTAATTCAGATGGAAACAATTATGAAACACGTTGGAGCTAGTTTTTTAAAGTGGGATTTTATCCAATTTGGGTGGTACCGCGGAAGTAGTTAGTTGAGAGCTTTCGTCCCTTTAGGACGTAAGCTCTTTTTGTTTTGTAGGGTTGAAAAAATAATCATCATTCTACGTCGTTAAATTGTAATCAAAAATCCTCAACGTACCTTCGTACGCCTCCGGTATTTTGATTGCAATTTGCCTAGTATAATAATAATTCTTTTTTCAACGGCGAAAGAGTTGAAGAAATAATTCTTTTTCCAACTGGTATGGCTTGGAAAAAGAATCATCATTCTACGTCGTTAAATCACAATCAAAAATCCTTAACTTAAGCTACTAAATTATAATAAAAAATTCCGCACTTATTACGCATACCCTCATAATTTACATAGATGGAAAGGAGAGAAAAATGTATAGAACATATAACTGCAACGAAATTAGAGAAAAGAACGTTGGTGAACATATTAAACTTGCTGGTTGGGTTCAAACAATTAGAGATTTAGGAGGAGTTCTTTTTGTTGATTTAAGAGATCAATATGGAATTACTCAGATAGTTGCTTCAGGAAATGAAGAATTAGTTGATAAAATTTCAAGAATTCCAATTGAATCTACGATTTCTGTTGAAGGAACTGTAAGATTAAGAGATCAAGAAACTGTAAATGAGAAACTTGATACTGGTCTAGTTGAATTATTTGTCGAAAAAGTTGAAATATTAGGAAAAAGAACAAAACCATTACCATTTGAAATAGAATCAAGTAGAGATGTTAGAGAAGATTTAAGATTACAATATAGATTTTTAGATTTAAGAAATGAAAAATTAAAAAATAACTTAATTTTAAGAGCAAAAGTAATTCAATTTATGAGAGAGCAAATGGTGAAAAAGGGATTCCTAGAAGTTCAAACACCAATTCTTACAAGTTCATCTCCTGAAGGTGCTAGAGATTATTTAGTACCAAGTAGAATTTATCCTGGAAAATTTTATGCACTTCCACAAGCACCACAACAATTTAAACAATTGTTAATGGTATCTGGAATAGATAAATATTTCCAAATTGCACCTTGCTTTAGAGACGAAGATGCTAGAGCTGATAGAACACCGGGTGAATTTTATCAATTAGATATGGAAATGTCTTTTGCAACACAAGAAGATGTCTTATCAATAATGGAAGAAGTAATCTACAATGTTTTTAAAGAATTTTCAGATAAAAAGATTTCTGAGTATCCATTTCCAAGAATTGCTTATAGAGAATCAATGCTTAAATATGGAACAGATAAACCTGATTTAAGAAACCCATTAGTTATTTGTGATGTTACTGATATTTTTGAAAAAGTAGATTTAAAAGTATTTAATGGAAAACAAGTAAGAATCATTTCTGTACCAAATGGCGCAAGCGAGCCTAGAACTTTATTTGAGGGTATGACAGATTTTGCAATTAATGAATGTAAAGCTAAAGGTTTAGCATGGCTTAAAGTAAATGACGATAGAACATTACAAGGACCAATTGCAAAATTTATTGATGATGATTCTAGAGAAGCAATGCTTAAAAAAGCAGGAACAAAAGCTGGAGATGCAATTTTCTTTGTTGCAGAACATGAACCAGTAGTTTCTAAGCTTGCAGGTCAAATAAGGGAAGAACTTGGAAAGAGAATGGGATTAATTGATGACTCTACTTATAAATTCTGCTGGATTGTTGATTTTCCAATGTTTGAAAGAGCAGATAATGGAAAAATTGAATTTTCACATAACCCATTTTCAATGCCACAAGGTGGAATGGAAGCACTAGAAACTAAAGAACCTTTAGATATTCTTGCATATCAATATGATATTGTAGGAAATGGTATTGAACTAGCTTCAGGAGCTGTAAGAAACCATTCACCAGAAATAATGATAAAAGCATTTGAGATGGCTGGATATAAAGAAGATGAAATTTATAAAAAATTTGCAGCATTATACAATGCATTCCATTATGGTGCACCACCTCATGCTGGTATTGCTCCAGGAATTGATAGAATTATAATGCTTCTAGCAGAAGAAGAAACAATCAGAGAAGTTCAAGCGTTTCCAATGAATGCAAAGGCTCAAGATGTATTAATGGGAGCACCTTCAAATGTTTCACAAAGACAATTAGATGAAATTCATATAAAAATAAATGATCCTAAATAGGAATAAATAAAAATTACCTTCATATTTTAGTGAAGGTGATTTTTATGAATGACGATATTTTATATATTGATTATTTGGAATCATATGAAGAAATAATAAGAAGAAGGAAAATTCCTAAAATTATAAAAAAGATAATATATAAAATATTTAACTTTTTAGGATTTATAAAGATAGAAAAGAATTATTTAATATTATCTAGTACATATGAAGATGTTAATAATAAAACAATAACAAACATTTTAAAAGCTGCTCAAAAATTAAATTTTAAAAATGTAGCATTAGCAGAAGGATTGCAAAGTAATTTAGCTTTAAATAAAGAGTTACTGAATAGTAATTTTGATATATTAGATGGAACTAAAATATATAAATTTCTGACATATGAAATTATAAATAAAATTGCATATATTCAAAATATAAAAATACAGAGTATGGAAATTACATTTCTAACAAATAATAACTCAGATATAAATATGGAAAGCATAAAAATGCTAGCACAAAAGTGTAAAGTTGTTAATGTTCTGACAGAAAGAATAGATCTTTTTACAGATCTAGAAAAACAATTATATGACGATCAAGGAATAATAATTAATGTTTCAAGGAATAAAAGAAAAACATGTATGTACTCAGATATTATATTAAACTTAGACTTTGAAAATAAAACTTTAGAACAATGCAGAATAAGGGAAAAGACGATTATAGTTCAATTTACTAAAGCTAAATTTGAGAATAAAACTGGTGTAACTATTACATCATACAAACTAAATATTCCAGATAAATATTCTGCATCAAAGAAAATGCTAAAACATTTTTCTAATGAAATACTTTATGAAGGACTTTTTTATCACAAATTATCTTATAAAAATGTAAGAAAGTTATTAAAAAAGGATAATATTAGTATAAAATATTTTATTGGTAATAATGGAAAAATCAGCTTTAGAGAAATAAAAGAAAATCATTTTAAAAATAATAGAAAAATGCTTAAAGTACTTGACAAATTTGATTAAAAATACTATTATGTTGCCGTTGTTAAATTACAATAGTATTTTTATTAAATATATTAAAATTTTTACTCTGGAAAGGGATGAGTGTTATGGAGGAAAACAGAGAAATACTATTAACTCAAGAAGGTTATGATAACCTAGAGAAAGAATTAGAATATTTAAAAACAGAAAAAAGAACAGAGATTGCAGAACGTATTAAAGTTGCATTAGGATTTGGTGATTTATCAGAAAATTCTGAATATGATGAAGCAAAAGGAGCACAAGCAGCTAACGAAAATAAAATAGCTGAATTAGAAAATAAAATAAGATTTGCTAAAATCATTGATGAATCAGAGATTGATACTAAAACTGTACAAGTTGGAAATATAGTTACAATTCATGACGAAGAATTTGATGAAGATTTAGTATATACAATAGTTGGATCAACAGAAGTTGATTTAGCACAAAATAAAATTTCAAATGAATCTCCAATGGGAGTTGCTTTATTAGGAGCAAGAAAAGGTGAAACAGTAGAAGTTGAAGCACCAGATGGAGTTATGAGATATAAAATTTTATCTATTAAAAAATAATGAATATTATAAAGAATTCAAATATTATTTATTTGAATTCTTTTTTTATGTATTTGTATTATTGCACATAATAAATATATTTTTTCTTCCTTGTGGGTCGCAACTCTCAGATTAATAAGAAACTAGTCTGAAGAGTTGCTCGCAATCGCACTACACTTTGTTTCGTTTGGTCGCTTCGCGTCAGAAAAGAATATATTTATTATGTGCAGTACATAGTTTAGTAAAAATATATTTTCTTCCTTGTGAGTCGCAATTTCTTATGACTAAAATTTATATAAAGAGATGTTTGGAATCGCACTGCACTTCGTTCCGTTTGGTCGCTTCGCGTCAGAAAAGAACATTCTTATTTTGTTTAAACCTTATTATCTTAAAAAATTCTATTATGAAAAAACACTTTGCAAAACAGTAAAAAAGCCATATAAATCAATGCTTACAGACGTTTTAAAAAACTATTGAAAGCTAAAAATATTTGTGATAGAATAACGTCGGTCGAATAAATTACAATAATATAGGAGGTAATTATGATTTATACACAAGAACTAGAAAATATGTGCAAAGTAGCAAAAGGAGTTGATCATGGACCAGCACCAATACCAGAAGAAGGAAAATGGGTAAAAGCAAAAGATATAAAAGATATTTCAGGATTTACACATGGTATTGGATGGTGTGCACCACAACAAGGAGCTTGCAAACTTACACTTAATGTAAAAGACGGAATAATTCAAGAAGCATTAGTTGAAACAATAGGATGCTCAGGTATGACTCATTCAGCAGCTATGGCTGGAGAAATTTTAGTTGGAAAAACAATATTAGAAGCATTAAATACAGACTTGGTTTGTGATGCTATTAATACTGCAATGAGAGAATTATTTTTACAAATTGTTTATGGTAGATCTCAATCTGCATTTTCTGAAGGAGGATTAGCAGTTGGAGCAGGACTTGAAGATCTTGGAAAAGGTCACACAAGTCAAGTAGGAACAATTTATTCTAGTTTAGATAAAGGACCTAGATATTTAAATTTAGCAGAAGGATATATTGTTGAAATTGGATTAGATAAAGATGACCAAATTATAGGCTATAAATATGTTCATATGGGTAAAATGATGGATTCAATTAAAAAAGGCGTTGATCCAATGGAGGCTATCGAAAAAGCTTCAGGAACTTATGGAAGATTTGATGAAGCTGTTAAGAAGATAGACCCACGTAAACAATAAAATAAAAGAATTTAATGAAAAGGAGAGATATAAATGGCAGTTACATTTGAAAGTTATGAAAGAAGAATAGATCAAATTAAACCTGTAATGGAAAAGTATGGCATTAAAGATTTTGAAGACGCTTTAGAAATATGTAAATCAAAAGGATTTAACCCATATGATATGGTAAAAGGAGTACAACCAATATGTTTTGAAAATGCTTGCTGGGCATATACATTAGGTGCAGCAATAGCAGTTAAAAAAGGTTGTACAAAAGCTGCAGATGCAGCAAAAGCTATTGGAGAAGGATTACAAGCTTTTTGTATTCCAGGTTCAGTTGCAGATGATAGAAAAGTTGGATTAGGACATGGAAATTTAGCTTCAATGCTATTATCAGAAGAAACTAAATGTTTTGCTTTCTTAGCAGGACATGAGTCTTTTGCAGCAGCAGAAGGAGCTATAGGAATTGCTAAATCAGCTAATAAAGTTAGAAAAGAACCATTAAGAGTTATATTAAATGGTTTAGGAAAAGATGCAGCACAAGTAATTTCAAGAATTAATGGATTCACATATGTTAAAACAGATTTTGATTTCTTCACAGGAAAAGTAAAAGTTGTTGAAGAAATTCCATATTCAAATGGAGAAAGATCAAAAGTTAGATGCTATGGTGCAAATGATGTTAGAGAAGGTGTTGCAATAATGTGGATGGAAGATGTTGATGTTTCTATTACTGGAAATTCAACTAACCCTACAAGATTCCAACATCCTGTTGCAGGTACATATAAGAAAGAAAGAATTGAAGCAGGAAAGAAATACTTCTCTGTTGCTTCTGGTGGAGGAACAGGAAGAACATTACATCCAGATAATATGGCTGCTGGACCAGCTTCATATGGTATGACAGATACAATGGGAAGAATGCATTCAGATGCACAATTCGCAGGATCTTCTTCAGTACCAGCTCATGTTGAAATGATGGGATTAATTGGAATGGGAAATAATCCAATGGTTGGTGCTACTGTTGCAGTTGCTGTTGCTGTAGAAGAAGCTATGAAATAGTAAATTTTAAAAGAAGAAGTACATATGTACTTCTTTTTTTATGCTCTGAAGAGTATTAAAAGTGATACAACCTGTTTACATAAATTGACTATTCCTTTTAAAAAATATATAATATAAGTATAAAAAACAGTTTAAGGAGGTAATAACATGGTAAACACTGAGTATTCTCGGTATCGCACTACGCTCCAGTCTTCTGGGGTTGTAACATTCTCTAAAAGGGAGGAACTCATCGATTTCGTGGCGACGACAATTTCCAAAGATTATCAGGCTTGGGCGGAGGACAAAAAGAATGCTGCTACTACTTATGCTGATGAACATGAATGGAAAGTTCGCCAGACCACAGAGGGAAAACTGTCCGAAATATATGCAACGGATTTTCTGAAGGCACGTGTTGCGGAAGACAGTGACCCTGCGTATGTTGTTCTGACTAAGCTGATGAGGAGAGTGCCTAAGATCTTCAAAATCACCTTTGACGCTGAAACGGACAACGAAATCTATGAGCAGATCCTGAAGAGGATAGGCCAAGGCGATACTCCGAGGGACGTGTTTCCTACTCATGTTCGGTATACCATCGAGGGATGCAAGACATTGAGAATGGAAACGATCTGAGGAGAGGTTTTTCATGGCAGAGAAGCACGCTAGCAATGGCGTGCTTTCTCACTTTAAAAAAAGATTTTAATTGACATCATAAATAGTGAACAGTTATAATATGTATACATCTGATCAGGAGGTATGTGGTTATGAACAATTCTGAATATTATCGGTACCGCAACGAATTGATAACTCGTAATGTTGTCACCTTTCCATCACGTAGCAAACTGATAGAATTTGTATCTAGCACAGTATGTAGGAGTTTTGAAGAGTATATCGACTTTTGCATGATTGCAACACCGGATAGGAACGAAAAGAAGAACTTGGCGGACAGAAAAGAACACGAAATTAGCATGATTGATATTTATGCCACAACGTATTTGGAGACACATGTAGTTAATGAAAACAATCCGATCTACAATTTTATGAAGGGAGTTTTTCAAAAGATTCCTGAAAGATATTGGGTGAAGATTGACGTAAATCATGAAGGTTTATATTCTTTTGTTTTAGACAGGTTAAACCACGGCGATACTCCGAAGGAAGTGTTTTCTAACGATGTAAGATATATCATTGAAGGACATCGGAGATTAAGAAGGAAACGCTTTTGAGGAAGAATTTGTTTCAAAAAATGAGGGACACACTAGAAATGGTGTGTCCTTTATTTTTTGCATATATTTACAGGTTTAATCAGTTGATATTATTTGACATTTAGAATATAATACTAATGATATTTTATGGGGAATGAAAATGATATATAAGGAGGATATATGTTACAGTTAAAAGGTATAACTAAAAATTATTTATCAGGTGATATGACTGTAAAAGCTCTAAAAGGAATAGACATTGAATTCAGAAAAAGTGAGTTTGTATCTGTTTTAGGGCCAAGTGGTTGTGGAAAAACAACTTTATTAAATATCATAGGTGGACTGGATAGATATACTGATGGTGATTTAATAATAAATGGTAAATCAACAAAATTATTTAAAGACAGAGATTGGGACGCTTATAGAAATTATTCTGTTGGTTTTGTTTTTCAAAATTATAATTTAATACCACACCAAACAGTTTTATCAAATGTTGAATTAGCACTTACTTTATCTGGAGTAAGTAGAAAAGAAAGAAAAAAGAGAGCAATTAAAGCATTAGAAGATGTTGGATTAAAAGATCAAATTCATAAGAAACCAAATCAATTATCTGGTGGACAAATGCAAAGAGTTGCTATTGCTAGAGCTTTAGTAAATGACCCAGATATTATATTAGCAGATGAACCAACTGGTGCATTAGATACTGAAACTAGTGTACAGATAATGGAAATATTGAAGAAGATATCAAAAGACAAACTTATTGTAATGGTTACACATAATCCTGATTTAGCAGAAAAATATTCATCAAGATTAATAAAAGCATTAGATGGTAAGATTATTAGTGATTCAAATCCTTTTACAGAAGAAGATAGAGAAAAGGAAAAAGGACTAAAATCTAAAACAGGAAAAACATCTATGAAATTCTTTACTGCTTTATCATTAAGTTTAAATAATTTAATGACTAAAAAAGGAAGAACTTTCTTAACTGCTTTTGCTGGAAGTATAGGTATTATTGGAATAGCTTTAATACTTTCATTATCAAATGGTGTACAAAAATATATTGATAAAGTTCAAGAAGATACACTTTCAAATTATCCTCTTACTATTCAGAAAGAAAGTGTTGATGCAAGTTCAATGATGGAACTATTTATGGATCAAGGAAACAATAAATATAATGATGACAAAGTTCATTCTAGACAGATGATTGGAGAGGTATTTGATACTATTTCTAAAAAAGTTCAAAGAAATAATTTAACAGACTTCAAAGATTATATTGACAATACAGATAATGATATAAAAAGATATTCTAATGCTGTTCAATATGGATATGATATTACTTTAAATATTTATAAGGCAGATACATCAAATGGTGTAGTACAAGTAAATCCATCAACTACATTTGAAAAATTAGGAATGGCAACTTCATCAGATTCTTCTACATATGTGATGGGACAGTCAATGGATGTATGGGAAGAAATGATTGATAACCAAGAATTACTTGATTCACAATATGATGTTTTATCAGGAAATTGGCCACAAAATTATAATGAAGCAGTTTTAGTTGTAAATGAAAATAACGAGATAAGTGATTACACTTTATATTCATTAGGAATTAAAGACCAAGCAGAAATAACAGAAAAGATGAATAAAATAATAAGTGGCGAAGAATTAGAAGAATTAGAAGATGAAACATATAACTATGAAGATTTTATCGGATTAACATATAAAATTCTTTTAAATACAGATTATTATGAAAAACAAGGCAATATGTGGGCAAGTAGAAAAAATGATGATGCATATTTAAAAGAAAAAATTGCTAATGCCGAAGAAATAAAAATTGTAGGTATAATTAGACCAAAAGATGAAGCAACATCAACATCAATGGGTAGTATGGGAATTATTGGATACAAGAAAGAACTTACAGAACATATTATTAACGAAATAAATGAAACAGAAATAGCAAAGGAACAGTTAGCTAATCCAGAAGTAAATATATTTACTGGAAATAATTTTTCAGATGCTACAACAGCGTCAACATCTGGATTTGATTATTCAAAACTTACCCCAGAGCAACAAGTTTCTATGAAAAATTTAAGTCAAGAAGAACTTGCTGGAGTAATAGCAACATATACAGAAATGGCAAATGCAACATATGAACAGAATTTAGTTACTTTAGGAATATGTGATTTAAATTCACCTTCATCAATAAATATTTATCCAATAGACTTTGAAAGCAAAGATAAAATAACAGAAGATATTGAGAGATATAATCAAAGTAAAAGAGATGAGGGAAAAGAAGAAGATGTTATCCAATATACAGATATGGTTGAAACAATGATGACATCTGTTACTGTAATTGTAAATATGATCAGTTACGTTCTTATCGCATTTGTTGCAATATCATTGATAGTTTCTTCAATTATGATAGGAATAATAACATACATTTCAGTACTTGAAAGAATTAAAGAAATTGGAGTATTACGTAGTATTGGTGCTTCTAAGAAAGATATTTCAAGAGTATTTAATGCAGAAACACTTATTATTGGCTTAGCAGCTGGTTTAATAGGAATTGGTGTAACAATGTTATTGAATTTACCTATAAATGCACTTATAAAAGAACTTGCAAATGTTTCAGGTATAGCCAAATTACCTGTTGTTGGTGCAGTTATACTTGTTGCAATTAGTATGATTTTAACTATGATTGCTGGATTGATTCCTGCTAAGATTGCAAGTAAAAAAGACCCTGTTGAAGCTTTAAGAACAGAATAATTAAATAAAGAAAAAGGGCAGATTCTTTAAAGAATCTGCCCTTTTTCTGTGTAATGGGAATTTCTTGGGAAATGACCATAAGAAATTTTATAAATAAAAAATAAATTTTGTGAAAAACTAGAAATATTAGTTCTGCAAGCTCGTTGTTTAGAGAGTAATTGAATTACTGATTGAATAATGTGATTTATTATAATAATTCAATTTGATGAGCTTGCAGAATTAATATTTCTAGTATATTTCTACAAAAGCCTTGAGAACTGTTTTAAGATTTATTTCATCTGTAGTTCCATAGACAATTCTTTGAAATTCTTCAGAACTGGAACTTCGCATTTCTTCAATAGCAGTATAGATATTCCAGTATATAGTAAAAATACTGATGTTATATTTACTTGAAATTGCATCAAATAAATTTTTTTTATATATCTTTTTATTTTGATTATCATAAATATATGAAATGCAATCTACTATATATTTTGTTCCATTCAAATTAGGGTTAAAATGCATCCATTCTAAAATATCTAGAGTTTGTGCTTTAAAATTGCTTATACTTATTTTCTCAGTGTATTTATAGTCAGATGAAAATATTTTTACTAAATTACATATTTTTTTTATATTTAGTTCGTTATTTTGTGATATAGTAATTGTAATGTAATTAAATTTGAGAAATTGATGTAATATTAATTGTGCGGCTTTATTTGCTATGATGATATTAGGTTTTTGAGTTCTGCAAATATTAATAATATTCATTGAGAGCTTTGTTGAAAAACCAACTAGATTAGCATTTTTACATGAAAGTAAAATCGAATTACATAAATCTGATAAATAGTCAGAATCATCATAACAAACAAAAAAACTGATCATAAATTACCTCTCTAAACTTCTCTATAAATAATTACGCATCAGAAATAAAAAAGTAGCGCAAAAAATAAAATTTTTTTAATGAGGAAAAAGATGAACGAAAAGATATTAACAAAAAAATCTAAAAATATGGATAATAAAGTATTTGAAGCAATTTATAAAAAGTATCATAGATTTGTAGAATCATATGTTATCTCAAAAATTGGTAATGATAATAATGTTGAAGATTTAGTACAAGAAATATTTATTAGAGTTTATAAACATCTTAAAAACTATGATGAAAATAAAGGAACTTTTAATAATTTCATCTTAATGAATGCAAATAATGTAATAATTAGTTATGCAAGAAAGAGAAGAGTAAGAAAGAACACAAGTAACGATTATGACATGGAAACGATAGAGGATGACGATTTTAATATAGAGGAAATTAGTGAAAGAAATGAAGAAAAGAATTCTCTTTCGTCTATAATTAATGATTTACCAGATACATATAAACAAGCGATTGATTTAGTTTTTGTTAAGAATTATTCTTATAAGCGTGCAGCTAATATTATGGGAAAGAGTGAAGCAAGTTTTAAATCAATTTTGTATAGAGCAAGAAAAGAACTAAGAAAGAAGATGTTTGAAAAATATCCAGAAATGCGTACTTCTGCTATTAAACATGGACTAAAGATTATTCTAATCTTAGTTACATCAATTTGCTTATTAGGCGGATTAGTTTATGCTACAATTAAAATTTATAAGAATCTATTTGAAGATAAATATACAATATCTGAAATGAGAGAAGATGTGCCGGAAGATTTTGCACTTGTATCAAGAGGAGATGCAACTTCGAAAATAAACGAGTATTTAAGTATCTTAGGTCATGATGAGAATGTAAGTGCAGATGATTTACATTTAATAAGAGATTATCAACTTAAAAAAATTTGTTGGAAAGCTGAAAGTGAAAAATATATAATTCAAATTGATGCACAAAGCAATGATTTAATAGTCTATACTGATTTTGATTTACCTAACTCAAAAATAAATATTGAGAAATTACCAGAGCTATATTTAAAATTAAATTTTCCAAATGACTATGAAAAGAGTGGAGAACAACAAAATTCTAATTATACATTAATAGAAATGTCAAAGAGATATGGAAATTTATATAATGAATTTGAAAGTATAAAATTTTCATTTATTGATGATAAATTAAATTCAATTTATGTTTCTAGTTATAAATATTATGATAAAGAAGTATTAATTACAGAGGATGACGCTAGGAAAATATTTAAAGAAAATGGAATAGATGCAGAAGATATTTATATAACAATTGAAGAAGTAAATGATTTTAGTTATAACAATAAGATTAATCTTAATGAAGAAATCAATGAATATAACTTTAATAGTAATGAGATAGAAAATAGAGAACTTGATATTAGAAAAGTTTGGAAGACAGAAGTAAATAACAAATTATATTTTGTAGATAGTAATACTGGTGAATTTATAGATGCTTTTACAAATTCACTAAATAATAAGAACAGCTAGATTTATCTAGCTGTTCCGTAATATGTTGTACTTCCATAAAGTTTTATTGGAGATGTTCCAGAACCAGGAACACATGTTGCAGCACTAACAGCTGCATTTCTAATACTAGATTTTCCTACATATGTAAGCCAGAAGTAATAATTGAATCTTTCAGAATTTGCTGTTGTTATACTACCATTCCAGCCCAAGAAACATCTATTTGAGTATCCTGTTGTATGAAAAGCATTTGCAAGTTCAGTTGAACTTGCACTATTAGATGAATCTATGTAAACAAAATCCCAATTACCAGAAATCATAGTATTATCTATTGAATATCCATAGTAATCATTAAAATATCCAGTTCCACCAAAAGTGTGAACATACATTGCATACCCATTTCCTGTATTTCTAATCCATTCTAACATTGAATCTCTAGTGATTGCTCCCATACTTGATGTACAAGGAGAATATCCTAATGTACTCAATCCAGCAACTGCATAAGTTCCACAATTGTTATAACTTGAACTTTTACTACTTGAAAATACTTTTGCACTTGCTGAAGCATTAACAGTTGAAGATAAAACAGCTAATAAAATTACAATTAAACAAAAAATTGAAATAATTTTTCTATTCATTTATGCAGTCACCTCCAATTACAGTATTATCAGAAGCATCTACGAATACTATTGAGTTATCAGCAGATTGGATAACCCAAGAAGTATGAACAGATTTATCTGTATTAGACTCATCATAATAATTATTGGCTTTTTCCATACTTAGAGATGCTGAAACAATTTCTGAAGAATCTATGCCTAATTCTTTTGCAGCAGATAAAATGGCATCATCTTTACTAACAGTAACTGCACTATCATCATGTCCATCATTAAATATTGTTAAAGCAACAATTTCATTATTTGCTGGAATAAAGAATACTTTTACTGATTCATATTTGTTATAAACACCATTATAATTTTTTTCAAAATCAGCTTCCCAAATTTCTTCATCAAATTTTTCAAGATAAGACAATTCATAGTCAGCAGGTAAATTTAATTCTTTATATTTGTTTTCAATTATTTTTCTAGCATCATCCTTATTTGCAACTGAAGTTGTTGATACAGGATTTGTACTCATACTATATATTCCAACGAGGTTATTTGAAGAATCCAAGTCAATCATGTAATTTTCAGTATTTATTCTATATAAATCTTTTTCTCTTAATTTATCATATACTACGTCTGTTGATAAAATCGAATCAGATGAATTTAATTTTTGTAATACATCTAAAGAAACATTTTTCATTTCATTTGTTACTACTTTAGTTTCTTTTACTGGAGTAGTTTCAGATGTTTTAGCATATACTATTACAGATGTTAATAAAATAATTAATACAAATGAAATTAAAATAATTTTTTGATTTAATTTCATAATTACCTCCATTAAAAACATAATAAATATAGCTATATTTGATAAAAGAATACTATAAAAATTAATTTTTAAAAATAAATACTTTTAAAAATAGAAATTAAAATAATTTTAAAAATTTAAAGGTAAGAAAAGGAAAAAATCATTTAATAATTGATAAAAGTAGAGAAGAAGAATTTTGATCCAAACAAATATACAGTACACATAAAAAATAAAAATAAAAATATTCTGTAAACTTAAAATGTATACAAGCATAAACTGTGAATAACTATGTCGAAAAATATCGATGAAATAGGTTATTAACAAAGTTATCCACACAATCCACAAATGCAAAAAATCAACAAGAAATGTTACAAAGAGTTAACGTAAAAGATAAAAAGCTTGGAAATACTGATTTTTTCGTGACATATTTTTGTAATGTTTGCTGAATTTTAGTTGAAATATCAACAGTTTCAAAAATTATCCACATATTTTTAGAATAAAAATTTGACTTTTGTGGAAAAAGATATTAAAATAGTAACATATTTAATATTGCGTTGATGAAGAATGAATATATTAAACTTATCTACAGAGAGCTAGAGGTGCTGAAAACTAGTGTTAAGGAATATAGGATGGAACTTCGGAGCAAGTTTTTAATTAAGGTGGATTTTAAATCAATTAGGGTGGAACCGCGGAAGATAGAGCTTTCGTCCCTTGTGGGATGAAAGCTCTTTTTGGCGTCATATTTTCTTATTTATTATAGTATAAACTTAGCTAAAAAGAGTTTTCATCTACTAATAAAAAGGAGGAAAACATTATGGTAAAAAACATGGAAGACATTGTTAATCTTTGCAAAGCAAGAGGTTACATTTATGCGGGTTCTGAAATTTATGGAGGACTTGCTAATACTTGGGATTACGGTCCTTTAGGAGTAGAATTCAAAAATAATATTAAGGATGCATGGAGAAAAAAATTTGTCCAAGAAAGCAAATTTAATGTTGGATTAGATGCAGCAATTTTAATGAATCCACAAACTTGGGTTGCATCAGGACATGTTGGAGGATTTTCAGATCCATTAATTGATTGTAAAGAGTGTAAAACTAGACACAGAGCAGATAAGCTAATTGAAGAATGGGCACATGAACAAGGAAAAGATATGATTGCTGATGGAATGAGTGATAAGCAATTAGTAGATTTTATAGTTGAAAATAAAATACCTTGTCCAAATTGTGGAAAAACA
Organism: uncultured Clostridia bacterium; assembly: GCA_947625895.1. GTDB lineage: Bacteria > Bacillota > Clostridia > TANB77 > CAG-508 > UMGS1994. The sequence goes on from CANQPZ010000010.1 coordinate 24,589, forward strand.
AATTTTACAGACATTAGAAAATTTAATTTAATGTTTAAAACTTTTCAAGGTGTTACAGAAGATGCAAAAGCAGAAATCTATTTAAGACCTGAAACAGCACAAGGTATATTTGTAAACTTCAAAAATGTACTTCGTACAACTAGAAGAAGAATGCCAATGGGAATTGCACAAATTGGTAAATCTTTTAGAAATGAAATTACACCTGGAAACTTTACTTTTAGAACAAGAGAATTTGAGCAAATGGAACTTGAATTTTTCTGCAAACCTGGAACTGATTTAGAATGGCATAAATATTGGAAAGAATTTTGCGAAAATTGGTTGATAAGTCTTGGTATGAAAAAGGAAAATATTCGTTTAAGAGATCATTCTCCAGAGGAACTATCTCATTATAGTAATGCAACAACAGATATTGAGTTTTTATTCCCATTTGGTTGGGGTGAACTATGGGGAATTGCAGATAGAACAGATTTCGATTTAAAACAACATATGGAATATTCAAAACAAGATATGACATATTTAGATCCAGAAACTAATGAAAAATATATTCCTTATTGTATCGAGCCATCTCTTGGTGCTGATAGAGTTGCACTTGCATTTCTTTGCAATAGTTATGAGCAAGAAGATGTTGCAGAAGGGGATGTAAGAACAGTATTAAAATTACATCCAGCAATAGCACCATACAAAGTTGCTGTTTTACCTTTATCTAAAAAGCTAAGTGAGAAGGCAGAAGAAGTTTATACAAGACTTTCAAAATCATTTATGTGTGATTATGATGAGGCAGGAAGTATAGGAAAGAGATATAGAAGAGAAGATGAAATAGGAACACCATATTGTATAACTATTGATTTTGATACTTTAGAGGATGAAGCAGTAACTATAAGAGACAGAGATACTATGGAACAAACTAGAGTAAAAATTGATGAACTAGAAAATTGGATTAACGAAAAAATCCAATTCTAAAATAAGAAAAAAGTAGCGCCGTGCAGAATTATACTTGCACGGCGCTTGAATTTCTGGCTACACTTTAGCCTTCGATGACGCAACCTTTTTAGGAGAATCGATCATTTGTGAAATCAGCTCGTCCATGTCAAATGGATAACTGCCAAAATATCTTTTCTGGGTAGTAGGCTGCGGGTCTACATTGTCCCGGTGGAATGTGCAATCCTTGCATGGTGTTGCACGACCACAATTGTAATCTGTATGTCCGTGAGGACATTTCTGATCGGTAAACATTGTAGTACCTCCCTTTCTGATTGATGACATAAAGTATAGCACAAATTTACATAATATTCAAATTTAACTAAAATTACTTGTAAAATTGGCTTTATTACAGTATAATTATTAATAGTTTTTAGATGAGAGAATATATTGATATAAAAATAATAAAAGGAGTAAATCTATGGAAAAGAAAATAATGTTGACAGGTGATAGACCTACTGGAAGATTACATATTGGCCATTATTTCGGATCTCTACAAAATAGAGTTAAAATGCAAAATGAAGTTGATGAATGTTATATTTTAGTTGCTGATGTTCAAGCATTAACAGATAACTTTAATAATCCTGAAAAAGTTAGAAAAAATGTAAGAGAAGTTGTTATGGATTATTTATCTGTTGGAATTGATCCAGAGAAAGCAACTATTTATATCCAGTCAATGATACCAGAAGTAGCAGAACTTACTGTATTTTACTCAAACTTAGTTACAATAGCTAGATTAGAAAGAAATCCAACAGTTAAAACTGAGATTGCTCAAAAGAAGGAATTATTTGGTGAAAGTGTAACTTATGGATTTTTAGGTTATCCAGTAAGTCAAGCAGCTGATATTACAGCTTTTGATGCAACAATAGTTCCAGTTGGAGAGGATCAATCTCCACTTATAGAACAATGTAGAGAAATTGTTCGTAAATTCAATAGTATTTATGGAGATGTCTTAAGAGAACCAGAAGTTTATTTATCTGAAACAAAGAGAATAAAAGGATTAGATGGAAATGAAAAAATGGGAAAATCTCTTGGAAATGCAATTTATTTATCTGATTCAGAAGAAGAGATAAATAAAAAGGTTATGAGTGCAGTAACAGATCCATCAAGAATAAAAAAAGATGATAAAGGAAATCCTGATATATGTATGGTTGCATATTATCATAATTTATTTAGTACAAAAGAAGAATGCGAAAAAGTTTGTGCAGAGTGCAAAGCAGGAACAAGAGGATGCGTTGCATGCAAGAAACAACTAGCCAAAAATATTTCGGATTTTCTTGAGCCTATGAGAGAAAAAAGAGCTTATTATGAGGCTCATCCGGAAATAGTTGATGAGATTATAATTAAGGGAACGGAGAAGGCGAGAGAAAAAGCCAAGGAAGTTATGGCAAAGGTGAAGAAAGCTATGAAGTTAGATTACTTCGAAAAATAAAGATCTTCGAAAAATAAACTTCGTCTTACGTCGTTAAAATTTAATTTTGAAATCCTCATGTATCTACATACACTCCGGTGTTCAAAATTAAATTTTGCCTAGTAATACTTGTTTCTTTTTTGAATTTGAATATATAAAAAAAATTTCGTATTGCAGTGTTAAAAATGAATTTTGAATTCATATGTATCTATATACACTCCGGTGTTCAAAATTAAATTTTGCCTAGTAATACTCGTTTCTTTTCCGAAGCTACTAAAAGATTAGAAAAGAAAACAGATAATTTATAAAAAAGAAAGAGAAAGAAAACTATGTTTGTAGATTACACAAAAATATTTGTTAAATCAGGAGATGGCGGTAATGGTGCTGTTTCCTTCCGTCGTGAAAAATATGTTGCTGCAGGTGGACCTGATGGCGGAGACGGAGGAAAAGGCGGAGATGTTTATTTTGAAGTTGATCCTGATAGCAATACTTTAATTGATTTTAGATATAATAAAAAATTTAAAGCTCAAAATGGAGAGAATGGAAGCGGAGCACATAAATATGGAAAAAGTGGTGAGGATCTAATAGTAAAAGTTCCTAAAGGAACTGTTGTTAAAGATTCTGAAACAGGAAAAGTGATTGCTGATATTTCTGAAGATGGGCAAAGAGAATTGATTCTTCCAGGAGGAAGAGGAGGAAAAGGAAATTCACATTTTGCTACTTCAACTAGACAAGCACCACGATTTGCACAAGATGGTGAAAAAGGAATAGAAAAAGAACTTATCCTTGAACTAAAAATGCTTGCTGACGTTGGATTAATAGGTTTCCCAAATGTAGGAAAATCAACATTATTATCTAGAGTTACAGCTGCAACTCCTAAAATAGCTAACTATCATTTTACAACTATATATCCAAATTTAGGTGTTGTTAAAACTGAATATGGTGACAGTTTTGTTTTAGCTGATATTCCTGGAGTTATTGAAGGAGCTAGTGAAGGTGTAGGACTTGGAATTCAATTCTTGCGTCATATTGAGAGAACAAGATTATTGCTACATGTAATAGATTGTTCTGGAAGTGAAGGAAGAAATCCAGTAGATGATTTCCATGTTATTAATAATGAGCTAAAAAAATATAGTGAAAAATTGAGTAAAAGAAAACAAATTATTGTTGCAAATAAAGTTGATATAATGCAAGATGATACTGGTTTTAAAGAACTTGAAAAATTAGTTAAAAAAGAGGGGATGGAATTATTTAAAATTTCAGCTGTAACAGGCGAAGGAATTAAAGAACTATTTAACCATGTTTCTGAAGTTTTGAAGACATTGCCAAAAGAAGATTTATTTGATATTGAAGATAAAGTTCTTTATACATTAGAAGATGAAGTCGAAGAATTTAATGTGGAAATTGTGGATGGAGATTATATTGTTTCAGGACCAGCTGTGGAAAAATTAATGGGAAGAATAAATATTGGAGATAATGAATCAATGGCTTATCTTGAAAGAAAATTACAAGATCTAGGAATAAATGATAAATTAAGAGAGATGGGCGTAAAAGAAGGAGACACAGTTAAATTACTTGATTGGGAATTTGAATGGTTCGATTATTAAAATAAAAAAAACGGATTTTTATATCCGCTTTTTTTTATTGCATATTAATCTTTATCTTCAGATGGTGATAAAATAGATTTAATCATTTTTATTATTTTATTGAAGGCTAATTTTATTTTATTTATGAAACCAGGTTGCTCTAGTTCTTTATCATCTGTTTTTATTAAAGATTTTTCAATATATAAATCACCAGTAATTAAAGGTTCATCTTCTTCTTTTCCAATTTCTTTTACGAGTGAATTAACGTAAACTGAACCTGCTGTAACTTTATCATCATCAAAAGCTTTAACAGATTGCTTTTTAGCTTGATCAGTAATTTTTGAAAATTCAGTATATGCTAAATCTTCTTCATTATTTTTAACTATAGATTCTGTTAAAACATTTTCATTATTTTCATTTTTTGTAACTTGTGTAAATAAGGTATTATTAGGAACTGATTGTTTAGAAGTGTCTTCTAAAGTAATTGTATTATCAAAAGATATTGTATCAGATGAAACTATAGATGTTTCCAAAACAGGATCAACTTCATTTAATTCTTGTAATGGATTAGGAATGTCAGTTATTTCTATTTTAACTTCTTTTCTAGTATCTGCTAGTGGCTCAAATGATAATATTTCACTTGCTTCCTTAATTGGTAAAATATAATTTGCACCATTATTATTATCCCATTGGTTTAAATCATTCTTGAAACAAAATTGTATATTACCTTGACCTTCAATTTTAACTGTTGCAAGATAACCAAACGTAGATGGCTTCATTTTTATCTCAGATTTATTGTCCCATAAATCTCCATATCCATATGAAATATAAATTTCTTTTGATGATGCCTCTGAAAATAGTGATCCTTTATAAAGAAGAACTATTTCAGAATTTTCGATAATTTCATCTTTATTAATATAAATATCTTTTGTAAAATCCATTTTTCTCTCCCAAATCTTATTTATAAAAATTATATTCTTATATTTCAGCTTTTTCAACAAAATAACTTATCAATACTGTTATTTTTTAATTACAAAATTACAAAAAAATAACAGAAAAATAACAAAACATAAATAAAAATAAAACAAAACTTTTGTTTGACAAACAAAAAGTTATATGATATCATCTAAAACAATAAAAGAATATAGGAGTGATGAGAGTGAAAAAGAAAGACCCAAACATGCTTAATAAAAGGGAAAAAGCTATTTTGAAATTTATAGAAAAGCAAATAAAATTAAAAGGATATCCACCTTCAGTTAGAGAAATAGGAAAGGCTGTTGATTTAAAATCTACTGCAACAGTACATGGATATTTAAATCAATTAGAAGAAAAAGGTTATATTAAGAAAGAGCAACAAAAAGGTAGAACTTTAAAATTACTTAAAGGTGGAGCTCTTGAAGGTCAAGAAACTTTCACACCAGGAAATAAAGATATATATACTCAAAAAGAACTAGTTGAAGTTCCTGTAATTGGAAAAATTACAGCTGGAGCTCCAATATTAGCTGTTGAAAATGTTACTGACACATTTCCAATTCCAATTGACTTTGTTGGAAATAGTGAAAGCTTCATGCTTACAGTTAGAGGAGAAAGTATGATCGAAGCTGGTATTTTAGATGGTGACTATATTCTAGTAAAAAAACAAAATACAGCTTTAAATGGAGAAATTGTTGTAGCACTTATTGAAGATGAAGCAACAGTAAAAACTTTCTATAAAGAAAAAGATCATATTAGATTACAACCAGAAAACTCTACAATGGATCCAATAATAGTTCCAGATTGTAAGATTCTTGGAAAAGTTGCTGGTGTATTTAGAAAAATGTAATTAAAAAAGAACAATAGCGGACATTTTTATATATCATACTATTTAATTTCATTGCAAAGTCCGCGTTGATTGTTCACCCGCCAAAATTTCTTTAGAAATTTTGTGTGGATTTGTGGCGAAGTTTTTATATAATAGGAAATGCGGAGCACTTTCCTATTATATAAAAAGAATCCAAATATAATTTGGATTCTTTCTTATTTTATTTCGACTATTGTAACTCCCATTTCACCTTCACCATAAGTTCCATATCTATAACTTTTTACATGTGGGTGATTTTTTAAATAATTTTGAATTCCTTTTCCTAAAATTCCTGTCCCTTTACCATGAACAATTCTTATTGTTTCAAACTTTGCGACTGCACTAGTATCTAAAAATTTATCGACTAGAAGATTTGCTTCTTCAACATTTAAACCGATTACATTTAATTCTGTACTAATTTGTTTTGGAACAAAATTATTAAATTCTTTTTTAGAAATTTCCTTGTTTTTACTAATTTGTTTTGCTGGTGCAATTTGAGAAATTGAAAGTGTAGTTTTTATATTATCAATTTGTATATTAATTTTTTTTGATTGATTTGGATAACTAAGAACAGTTCCATTTTTATCAAAAGAGGGAACATATACAATTTTTCCAGGTACAATTTCACTTTCATCTATTGTCTCAAAGTGTTCATCAAAGTTTTCAGAAGAAGAAAATTCTGATAATTTTTCATTTAGTTTTTTACGTAAAGAATGAACTTTAGCTGAACTACTTTTTTCATCGTTCATTTCTTTTATAATGCTATTAGCTTCTTCTTTTGCTTCAAGTAGAATTTCTTTAGCTTCTTGCTTATATTTATTAATGTATTCTTTTTTATTTTGTTCTAATTCATTTTTCTCATTAATTAAATCATTTTTTAATAATTCAATTTCTTTAGAGTTTCTTAAAATACTTTCTTTTTCTGATTCGATCTTTGATTTATTATCATATATTTCTTTTAGAAGATCTTCAATTTGTGCAGTGTTAGAATTAATTGATTTTTTTGCTTTATCTAAAATTTCATCAGATAATCCTAACTTTTTACTTATATCAAATGCATTACTTTTTCCAGGAACCCCAAGTAATAATTTGTAAGTAGGAGATAGGGTTTCTAAATCAAATTCACAACTTGCATTTTCAACACCTTCTGTGACTAAAGCATATTCTTTTAATTCTTGATAATGTGTTGTAGCCAAAGTCAAAATATTTTTTTCTTTTAAATTTTCTAATATACTTAATGCAAGATGAGAGCCTTCTACAGGGTCTGTTCCAGAACCTAATTCGTCTAGCAATACCAAGCTTTGATCTGTAGAATTATTTAGTATGTAAACAATATTTTTTATGTGTGATGAAAATGTACTTAAAGATTCTAATATATTTTGTTCATCACCAATATCTGCAAATATGTTATCAAAAACATATATTGAACTTTTTTCTGAGGCAGGAATGTGAAGTCCACTCATTGCCATTGCAGAAAGTAATCCAACAGTTTTTAAAGTTACAGTTTTTCCACCTGTGTTTGGACCTGTAATTAGTAAAGTTGAAAAATTTTTACCAATTTCCAAATCTATTGGAACTGCAGTTTCTTTATTTAATAATGGATGTCGTGCTTTTTCTAAAGTTATCAACTTTTTGTCGTTAATTTGTGGACAATTACCATCTAAAAATCTAGAATATTTTGCTTTTGCAAAAATAAAATCTAACATACAAATTAAATTATATGTATTTTCTAATTCTGATGTAATATCAAAAAATAGAGAAGAGAGCTTTTGAAGAATTTTCTCAATTTCAATATTCTCTTGGTTTGCTAAATCTGAAAGATTGTTATTTAGTTCAAAAACAGATAGTGGTTCAACAAAGACAGTAGCACCACTAGTTGATGTATCGTGTATGAAACCTTTAACTTCAGATTTATATTCTGATTTTACAGGAACAACAAATCTATTTTGCCTTACTGTAATTATAGGCTCTTGCAAATATTTTGATGATAATAATGATTGTAATTTACCTTTTATAGATTTTTGAATGTCCTTCATTTCTTGTCTTATTTTATATAACTTATCTGATGCTCTATCATCTAATGTGTTTTCATCAATTATTGAAGTTGAAATTTGATTTTCAATTCTAGTATTTGTATAAAGATTATTGAAATAATTAGTAAGAGCATCTGTTTCATTTAATTCTTCATTAAAATAGTAGTCTTTCAATTCTTTTGAAATTCTTAAAACTTGATTTATTTCTAAAAGTGATTTTATAGATAAAAAGTTTTGATTTTTCAATGTTAGAATGTGAGATTCTATATTATTAAGTTCAGAAATAGGAATATTTCCTTTCCTATATAATAAAACTAAAGCCTCTGATGTCTCTGAAAGCATTTTTTCAACTCTAGATTTATTATTACTTGGTAATAAATCCTTGCAAGTATTTTTTGCTTTATCTGTTATTGCAAATTCAGAAAGCTTTAAAAGTATTTTATTAAATTCTAATTTTTCTAAAGAAATGTTTTTCATATAAATCACCTATATTGATTATATTAGGGTTTTGCGAATAAATCAAGAAATAGAAAAAAATGGAATATTTTTTAAATTTATATATAAAATAAATATGTATACTACAAGATGAATGAAAAATAAAAAACTTCGTAAAATTAATTGAAATTTAGAGAAAAGTGTAATATAATCGTAACAGATTTGCAAATAACTTGAAACAGAAAGGATGATTCTGATGTTTGGACAAGATATAGGTATTGATTTAGGAACTGCTACAGTAATTGCATATGTTAAGGGTAAAGGAATTGTACTTAGAGAGCCATCTGTAGTTGCAGTAAACAATGTAAATGGTGAAGTCCTTGCAGTAGGTCATGAAGCAAGAAGAATGCTTGGAAGAACACCTGGAAATATCGTTGCAACAAGACCTCTTAGAGATGGAGTTATTTCAGATTACACAGTTACTGAAAAGATGCTTAAATATTTTATTAATAAAATTGGTGGAAAATTTTTATTTGCACCAAGAATCATGATTTGTATACCATCACAAGTTACTGAAGTTGAGAAAAAAGCTGTTATTGATGCTGCATCAAATGCAGGAGCTAGAAAAGTATATTTAATTGAAGAACCTATAGCTGCTGCGATTGGAGCCGGAATTGATATTTCAAAACCTTGTGGAAATATGATTGTTGATATTGGAGGAGGAACAACTGATATAGCAGTTATTTCACTTGGAGGATCAGTTGTTAGTTCATCAATAAAAGTTGCTGGAGATAAATTTGACGAAGCAATAGTAAGATATATAAAAAGAAAATATAATATGATGATTGGAGAAAGAACAGCCGAAGATTTAAAAGTTAACGTTGGTTGTGTATATCCAAAGATACAAGATGTTGAAATGGATATAAGAGGAAGAGATTTAGTTACTGGTTTACCAAAAACTCTTACAATTCATTCAAGTGAAATGATGGAAGCTCTTGAAGAACCAACAAATATGATCATAGATGCTGTGCATGCTGTTTTAGAAAAAACACCACCTGAACTTGCAGCAGACATTAGCGACAGAGGAATATATATGACAGGTGGAGGATGTTTAATCGATGGATTAGATAAACTTTTACAAGAAAGAACAGGAATAAATGTTATGATTGCAGAAGACGCTGTTTCATGTGTCGCTTTAGGAACAGGAAAAGCACTCGATAATCTAGACATGATAGATAGAAAATAAACATATTAAAGATACTCTTTTTATAGAGTATCTTTTTTATGCAATATTTGAAATAGTTGAGATAGCTTAAAAAAGGTGTTATAATTAAAAAATGTAAAATAAGAAGGAGCAATAAAATGAAGAAAGTTGCATTTTATACTTTAGGTTGCAAAGTTAATCAATATGAAACAAATGGAATGGCACAAAAATTGATGAATAAATATGAAATTGTTCAACCTGAAGATAAAGCTGATATATACATAATAAATACTTGTAGTGTCACAAATATGTCTGATAGAAAGTCTAGACAGATGTTAAGACGAGCTAAAGAATTGAATAAAGATGCATTAGTTATTGCTGTTGGATGTTATGCTGAAACAGCAAGAGATGAAATAGAAAAAATTCCTGAAGTTGATTTGATTTTAAATAATGCTCAAAAGACTGTAATTGATGAATGTATAGACGAATATTTTGAAGGAAAAGAGAGTACACAAATTTCTGATAAATTATTTTGTGATTTTGGTTCTGTTACATATACTGAAAAAACTAGAGCAGTAGTTAAAGTTCAAGATGGTTGCAATAATTTTTGTAGTTATTGCATAATCCCATTTGCTAGAGGAAGAGTTAGAAGCCGAAATCCAGAAGGTATACTTAATGAAATTACTGATATTGCAAAAAATGGAATAAAAGAAGTTGTAATTACAGGAATACAAGTTTCTGCATATGGGACAGATTTTGACAAAGAATATAAGCTTATTGATCTATTAGAAGATATTAATAAAATTGATGGAGTTGAAAGAATAAGATTAGGTTCATTAGAACCATTGATTATTACTGATGAGTTTTGTAGCAGAATAAAAAAATTAGAGAAGATTTGTCATCATTTTCATTTATCATTGCAAAGTGGATGTGATAAGACATTAAGAGAAATGAACAGAAAATATACGACATCACAATTTGAAGATGTTGTAAGTAGACTTAAGATAATTTATGATGATGTCATTCTTACAACTGATATAATAGTAGGATTTCCAAATGAAACAGATGAAGATTTTGAAGAAACTTATGAATTTTTGAAGAAAATTAAATTCTATAAAATGCATATATTTAAATATTCACCTAGAAAAGGAACAGTAGCAGCTAAGATGAAAAATCAAATAGATGGTGACAAAAAGGATGAAAGAAGTAAAAAACTAATTGAGTTATCTAACAAAAACGAAAAAGAATACCTAGAAGAATATATAGGAAAGACTGTGGATGTCCTATTTGAGGAACAAGATGGTGAGTTTTTTAAAGGACATACAGCAAATTATATAATGGTAAAAAGCAAGCAAAATGAAGATTGTTTAAATAGAATAGTTTCTGTCAAAATAAAGGAAGCTGAGGAAGAGAATCTTAAGGGATAATGTACCTTAAGGTTCTTTTTTGTCTAACATTGTAAACAAAAAGAAATAAAAATGTAATACAAATAATAATAAATTATATTGAATATTTGATTTCTATATAGTATAAATTATTATATAAAGTGTGAAAAAAGAGTTCTACTAAGGAGGAAAATTAAATAATGAAAGATACGAATTTAAATAATGGAGTACAGCAAGGACAACCAAATCAAGTGAGGCAGCAAGTTCAAGCGGGAACAATTAATGGAGTTCAACAAGGATATGTAGCATCACCACAAATGCAACAACAAGTACAATACTCACAAGCTAGTGGAGTTGTTGGAAACAGAGTTAATGGAGTCCAAGGACAAGTAGTTGGACAAGTTAGACCACAAGCAAATAATCAAGTTGCTGGTCAATATGTAGGACAACCACAAGTACAATATCAGGCTCAACCACAAGTGCAATATCAAGCCCAACCTCAAATGAATAATCAATTTAATAATCCTCAAAATGTGGGACAAAATCCTACTAACTATGCTGGAAATGTAGGAATATATAATGGAAGTGAAAATAGAGTACAACAAGGTCAATATTCACAAGTTAGTGGATTTGTTGGAAATAATGTTAATGGAGTTCAAGGACAAGTTCAAAATGCTGGACAAGCTCCAAATAATCAAGGTATAAAAGAAAATGCTGGAAGCATTGCAGGTGTTATGGAACAAGCACCATCTAATCAATTCTTTGATACGTTATTTAATTCAAAAAAAGAACAAGAATCACAACAAATGTCAGGATATGTCGGAGGATATGTAGAAGCACCTCAAGAAAAAGTATTAAAAATTGGATATAACGAAGAGGGAACACAAGCATCTAACTTACCAGTAAAGAAAGTTGGATTCTTACAAAAAATTAAAGAATTCTTAGTTCCTTCTACATGGACTGTACCAGAAATAAGAGTTAATATTTCAGAAAAAGAAGAAAAAGTATTGTCAGAAGTTCATGACTTTTTATTCCAAGAAATTACTTTAAAAACATTTACAGATTTATTTAAATTCGGTAAAAAATAAAATAATAGTTAATAATTAGGAGAACCTACAAACAGTAGGTTCTTTTTTTATGCTTTTTATTATTAAAATCAGAATAGATAAAACTAGCCTATATCAACTAATACTGGCTTTAATATTAAAAACTTTTAATGTTAATAAATAATAAAAATGTGCTTAGGGAAAAATACAATTTAAGTATTGCAATTCTTAATCTTTTGATATAGAATAAGCATGGTTAAAAGTGACCAAATTTAAATTGATGTAAAAATCAAAAGGAGGATTATATGTCAGTAGTTAAAGTTGCCATTAATGGTTTTGGACGTATAGGACGTCTTGCATTTAGACAAATGTTTGGAGCAGAGGGATATGAAATTGTTGCTATAAACGATTTAACAAATCCTCAAATGTTAGCACATTTGTTAAAATATGATACAGCTCAAGGAAGATACGAAAAAGCAGATACAGTTGTTGCAGGAGAAGATTCTATTACTGTTGATGGAAAAGAAATAAAAATATATGCAAAAGCAGATGCAAATGAACTTCCATGGGGAGAAATTGGTGTAGATGTTGTACTTGAATGTACAGGATTCTATACTTCAAAAGAAAAAGCAACAGCACATTTAAATGCTGGAGCAAAAAGAGTTGTTATTTCAGCACCAGCTGGAAAAGATTTACCAACTGTTGTTTATGGTGTAAATGAAAATGTATTAACACCAGATGATAAAATTATTTCAGCAGCTTCTTGTACAACAAACTGCTTAGCACCTATGGCTAAAGCATTAAATGATTATGCTGAAATTCAATCAGGTATTATGACTACAGTTCATGCTTATACTGGTGATCAAATGATTCTTGATGGACCACATAGAAAAGGTGATTTAAGAAGAGCTAGAGCTGCTGCTGCAAATATAGTTCCTAACTCAACAGGAGCTGCAAAAGCAATTGGACAAGTTATTCCAGAATTAAATGGAAAATTAATTGGTTCAGCTCAACGTGTTCCAGTAATAACTGGTTCTACAACAATTTTAACAGCTGTTGTTAAAGGAAAAGATATTACAGTAGATTCTATAAATGCTGCTATGAAAGCTGCAGCTAATCAATCATTTGGATATACAGATGAATTACTTGTATCTTCAGATGTTATAGGTATGACATATGGATCATTATTTGATAGCACACAAACAATGTGTATGCCTTTAGGAAATGATTTATATGAAGTACAAGTTGTATCTTGGTATGATAATGAAAATTCTTATACTAGCCAAATGGTTAGAACTATTAAATACTTTGCAGAATTAGGATAAAATAGTTTGATTGGTTGGGTGGCGGATAATTTTTGCCACCTGACTTATTTATGTCAGAGAAGGAGATATTTTTATGAGCAAAAAAACTGTTAGAGATATTGATGTAAAGGATAAAAAAGTACTTGTAAGATGTGACTTTAATGTACCTTATGATGAAAACAGAGTAATTACAGATAATAGAAGAATAGTTGCTGCTTTACCTACAATTAAATATCTATTAGAAAATAATTGTAAAGTAATACTTTGTTCACATCTTGGAAGACCAAAAGGAGAAGTAAAACCTGAATTCTCACTAGATATAGTTGCTAAAGAATTATCTAAATTATTAGGACAAGAAGTAAAATTAGCAGGTGATGTTGTTGGAGAATCTGCACAAAAACTTACTTCAGAAATGAAAAATGGAGAAGTTGTTTTACTTGAAAATGTTAGATTTGAGCCAGGTGAAGAAAAGAATGATGTTGAACTTTCAAAGAAATTTGCTTCTATGGCAGAATTATATGTTAATGATGCTTTTGGTACTGCACATAGAGCACACAGTTCAACGACAGGTGTAGCAGAATTTTTACCAGCAGTTTCAGGATTCTTAATTGAAAAAGAATTAAAATTCTTAGGAAATGCTATTGAAAATGCAGAAAAACCTTTTGTTGCTATTATAGGAGGAAAAAAGGTTTCTGATAAAATTGGACCAATCGAAGCTTTAATTGAAAAAGTTGATACTCTTTTAATTGGTGGAGCTATGGCTTATACTTTCTTTAAAGCTATGGGATATAACATTGGTGATTCTTTCTGTGAAGAAGATAAATTAGATTTAGCTAAAGAAATTATGGAAAAAGCTAAAGCTAAAGGTGTTAAATTCTTATTACCAGTAGATAACAAAATTGGTAAAGAATTTTCAGCTGATACAGAAAGTAAAAATGTAAGTTGTTCAGAAATACCAGATGGTTGGGAAGGTTTTGATCTTGGTGAAAAAACTATAGAACTTTATTCTGAAGAATTGAAAAAAGCTAAAACAGTTATCTGGATGGGACCTTTAGGATTATACGAATTTGATCAATTTGCAGTAGGAACAAATTCTATAGCTAAAACTCTTGCAGATTTAGATATAGTTAAAGTTGTTGGAGGAGGAGACTCAGCAGCTGCAATAGAGAAAATTGGATTATCTGATAAATTTACACATATTTCTACTGGTGGTAGTGCATCATTAGAATTCATCGAAGGAAAAAAATTACCAGGTATAGAAGCACTTCAAGATAAATAAAGAAAGAGAGTAATATATGAAAAAGGTAGTAATAGTATTATTAATAGTTGTAATAGCTTTAGGTTGTTTTGTTGGTTTTAATGTGTCAAAGAAAAACAAAGAACTAAAAAATAACCCAGGAAATGTATCATCTCAAGATGAATACTATGGAAAAAGAGGAAATATTTCAGAAGAAGAAAGATTAAAATTCTTATCTAAAAATGATGAATTCCTTGTTGGAATGATGGGATTAGAAGCCTCTAATGAAGTAAAAACTTTTTCTAATGATGATATGGTAAGATTTGCATTAAATGTTGCTGTTGAAAGATATTCAACAATGCTTACAAAAGCTAAAAATAGTTCTGGATATAAAGTAGAAGTAAAAACTGTTGATTCTATTATTTCAGAGTATTTTGCTGTTGATCCAGCAACGATTAGTGCATCTAAAAGCGAATACTATTCAACTTCAAATAAAGCATATGTTCTTAGTGATATAGCAGAAAAGACTTTATACTATTATCCTGTTTCAATGGAAACAAAAGAAGATGGAAGTAAAGAAATTACTGCTGATGCATTATTCCTTAATGATGCTCAAGCTGCACAAGACATTGAAAAAGCTAAATATGAAGGAAAATATAGTTCTTCAAATGTTGATAGTACAGTAAAATTTACATTTGATGCAAATGGTAAATTAGTTTCTTATCAATATTTGTAAGATATAGATAAAAGAGGTGTTATATGAGAAGAAAAGTTATTGCAGGAAACTGGAAAATGAATATGCTTCCAAATGAAGCAATTGATTATATCGAAAATTTTTCAAAATTAGTTAAAGACACAAAAAATGAAGTTATTCTTTGTGTACCTTATACTGATTTATTCTATGCTTTAATGAATGCACAGGGAACAAATATAAAAATAGGAGCTCAAAATATGCATTTTGAAGAAAAAGGTGCATATACAGGAGAAGTTTCAGCAAAGATGTTAAAATCAATAGGAGTTGAATATGTAATTATAGGACACTCTGAAAGAAGACAATATTTTGCGGAGACAGATGAAACTGTTAACAAGAAAATTAAAGCAGCTTTCGCAAATGAGTTGAAACCTATAGTTTGCGTTGGAGAAACATTAGAGCAACGTGAAGCTGGAATGACAGAAAAAATTATTACTGATCAAACTAGACTTGCTTTAGATGGTTTGGAAAAAGATCAAGTTAAAAATGTTATTATAGCTTATGAACCAATATGGGCTATAGGAACTGGAAAAACAGCAACATC
>CANQPZ010000011.1 GCA_947625895.1 uncultured Clostridia bacterium
TTATATATGCAATATATATTTGTATAGTTTATTTTGTAGGTAACAAATTACTAAATAAAGGTGTAAATGTGGATTAAATAAATTACAATTTGTGTGAGTAAGATAGATAAAAAACTGTAATACTTGAAAAAATGAAAACCGTGTATTACAGATGGGAAAAGGAATACATCGAAAAAAGAATTTATCACCTCGACCAAAATATTAGAGTATCAAGGACTTAAAAAAAGTACTTGATACTCTTTTTAAAATTTAACTACTCTTTAACTGCTCAGTAATTGATTAAGAACATTAACAGATTCGTCTTTGAAAATAATAGACATGTAATGAAAATGGCCCCCGATAAATCGGAGGCCACCAATCACTTACCGCACTATGTTATATTGTTATCTGATTATTATATAGAACTCTTCTCGGTTATGTTTAGCCCATAACGCTTTTTCGGGCTTATTTTTTTCTCCTTTTGGCAAAGTTATCTTTCGATATGATACTCCTGCCATTTCTGGTTCCTTATAGCAGATCTGATTCTCATTTGCAAGTACATATTCCAGAAAATGTTTCCTTGCCTCATCCAATAAGTGAGGCTGTGGAACGTAAATTTCAATCTGCGGATGAATCAAATCTGGATCATCAGGTTTACTCATCTTTTTTGTTAAAAGAACTCTGTAAGCACTGGGCGTGGACCCGGGTAGGTCTCTGTGGACTTGGAGCAAATTTCTTCCACCGAAAAGTTTTGTTGCCAGTGGCAACGTTGTCGCATACATCCCTGTATCAATCATTTCATATATATAACTCGCAGAGATTTTTTTGGTACCATTGTAATATGTGGGTATTCCCCAAAATTCTTTTTCAATATTCTCAAATTGTTGAGGTATCATAACTCCCCTCCTGACGGTGAATGCGGCAGTGATTGTGCGAAGATACAAAAGCGTATCTAAATGATAGTATAACATAAGTTTACATAATTGTAAAGTAAAATGAAAGTGGCTTTTTGGAGTTAACTCTAATTTTAGAAATTAATCGAAACAAGAAATTTACAAATATTTAGTTTTTTGTTATATTTTTATAAAAGAAATAATAACACGTAAAGGTGATAAATAGATGAATTATATAAATGAAGGGAAAAGAGATATATTAATAATTCCAAAATTTAATAATATAAAAATAATTCAAGATGTGAGAAAAAGATATGATGAATTATTTGATATTATTGCACCTCATATAACTTTAGCTTTTCCTTTTAAAAGAGATATTCCTAATGAAAAGTTAAAGGAACAATTGTTAGATATAGTAAAGGATATTAAACCTTTTAAGATAAAATGCAAAGGTATAACATTAAATAAAGATGAGAAAGCTAATACTTATTACATTTTCTTAAATATAGTAGAGGGAAAAGAAATAATTAGCCAAATAAATCAAAAAATTTATCAAAATATATTAAAAGATATAGATATAAAAAAATATAATTATGAACCTCATATAACTCTTGGTAATACAAATAATGCTAATGAGATCATAGAAATAAATGAAGAATTTGAAACTATAGTAGATAGTATTGTAGTAGAACAAATAGGAAAAAATGAGGAGTCTATTATAGAATTTGAAGTTTCTTTATAATAATAAATTTCAAAAGATAATAATAGAAGGTGAAAAGAATGAAGAAATCAAGAATATTTTTTTTAGTAACAATAATTTGTCTAATAATTACTATAATATGTATTTGTATTGAAAAGAATATGACTAATAAAATTGATGATAAAGCTTGGAAAAGTGATTCAATAGATTACATT
This sequence comes from uncultured Clostridia bacterium, assembly GCA_947625895.1. Classification (GTDB taxonomy): domain Bacteria; phylum Bacillota; class Clostridia; order TANB77; family CAG-508; genus UMGS1994. Next base: position 1,788 of record CANQPZ010000011.1, read on the forward strand.
AAAGCTAAAGAAGAATATGATACGACAGGAGATAGAACAAAATTAGATAAATATGAAGAAGAAATTGAAGAAGTGTCAAACCTAGAGGATAAGAGAGATATGATTTTGGTTACATATCTTGTAACAGGTGGAATAACAGTCATAATGCTAATAATTAGCATAGTTTTGAATATTAAGGGAAAAAATAAATCTAAGTAAGAAAAAACTAAGCTAGTTTTGGCTATTTCGACTAATTAAAAGTTTTGAAAGTTCATAGTTTCAAAACTTTTTTTATTATTAAATCAGATTATTGACTTTACTATACAACCCTATTTTGCTATACTAATGTAAAATTTGATTAATGGAGATAACCTTGTATGAAAGTTAATATAAAAGATGAATCTGAATTATATAACTCTTTTGATAAGTTTGAAGAAACATTAAGTGAAGATCTAATATCATATGTAAACAGTAAAGAGGAAATTACTTCAATAAAAGAAAGAGAGGATATAGAAATAATTTCAACTCAGAAAATAGATGAGGAGAAATTTAAAAAAGCCTTTGAAAAATATTGTGATGAACAATTGTTAATAATAAAACGAAAACAAAAAATTAATAGAACAAAACAATTTTGGATGTTGGTAATAGGTATAGTATTTATTATTTTTTCATTAGTATTAGCTAATAAAATTAATATAATAACTTTAGAAATTGTTTCAACAATTGGTTCTTTTTCTATTTGGGAATCTGCAAATAGCTGGTTAATAGAGAGTAAAGTTATTAGATATAATAAAAAGAAAGCTATAAAACTAAAAAATAGTGAATTAAAATTTATAAATTGTAATTGATTTAACACAAAAAAATAAGCACAAAATTTAATTTATGCTTATTTTTCATTTTAATATCCTAACATTTTTAGAATTGCAGTTCCTGCTTTTTCACCTTTTCCTTCATAAGGCCATTCATTTATTGAATATCCTGGGTTATCATTTATTTCTATAATAGCATAATCGTCTTTTTTGACATCATTGATTATTATATCAACACCGCATATTTTTCCGTTAAATGATTTAGCTGCTTTTTCTGCAATTTTTTTGAATTTTGCTGGCATAACATCTGTATAATCAACAGCTTCTCCACCAGTTGAACAGTTTGAATTTGTTCTTAAAAATACTCTTTTTCCTTTTGGTACAACAGATTTATATGTTAAATCTTGTGTTTTTAAAAATTCAACAACTGGTTGATCTTTTTTTACTGGAGCATATGTTAATGCATGCCATGGTTCTTTGTTTTTTGCATCAATCAATTCCTCAATTGTAGATTTACCATCACCAACAATACTTGCAGCTCTTCTGTGAGCAACACTTAAGCATTTTCCGTTTATTACTAAGAATCTATATTCCATTCCTTTTGCATATTCTTCAATTAGTATGTTGTCATCAAATGTAAATGCATATTTAATTGCATCTAATATTTGTTTTTTAGCTACTTTTTTAGAGAATACTGTAATACCAGTACCATAGTTTGTATTTCTTGGTTTTACTACTAGTGGTCCATTATGAAAATCAGCAAGAATGTTATCGATATCATCGCTGTCCATGTCTTTATCTAGTAGTACTGCTTTAGGAACATTAAGTCCTGCATTTTTCATTATTTGTTTTGATATGAATTTGTCATCAGTAATAATAGGGAATATATAGGTATCCCTGTCTGTTTTATTACCTTCAATTCCAAATTCTTTATGACCATTTAAATTAAATTCAACGACACTCTTATTTTCATTAAGTACATTATAATCTATACCTAATTCTATGGCGTCTTTGATTATTGCTGCACATTCTGCAACTATTTTTGGATATCTTGTTATGCAATATCTTGTTGCATAACCTTCTTCCATATATTTTTTAGCTAATTCTATTTTTTTGTTTTCAGAAAGTTTAGATTCTTTATCTGAGTTTGCCTTTAAAAGTGCAATTACTTCTTTTACAGATGCTAAAGATTTTAAAAGATATAATTTTGCTACTTTTTCTAGTGCTTTATTTAAGTCTGTTAAACTTTTTAATTCTAGTTTTTCTAAGAAACAAAAAGTTAGTGTAACTAAGAAATATAATTCATCTTGGCTAATTCCAAATCTTGTAGAACTGTCAAGTTTTATATTTGAAAATTCGATATTATTTTTTGAAATTTTCAATGTACAATCACCAAAAACTGGGTTAATCAAATCTGCATATAATTTAAAGTTTTCTTTAACATTATTTAATGCTGGTAACATTAGTTTTGGTAAGTTCTTGTTTAATTCAGTCATTTCTTTATAAAAATCTGAATCAATAGATATTGTTACTTTATTAGCTAATGATATGTTTTCATAATTTGAAAATGGCCAAATTAATTCTTTATCATTATAACTTTGTACATATACTACATTAGTGATTTCTTTTAGTTTACTATATGCATCAATAACGTTTTTTTCAGTTGGTGTTTTTATAACAAATATGTTGTCACTATTATTTTTAGTAGTAATAAAATTATTTTTTGTTTTATCTCCATATGCTTTAGGATATTTTAGTTTTACTGATTTTGCTTCATTGTTCAGTCTTAAAGCATCTCTTTCAATGCTAATATTATACTTTTCTTGTTTCATAAAAAATTACCTCTTCTCTAACTAATCTAATTCGCTTGCAATTTCTAATTGAATTGTCTTCAATAATGGAACTCTTTCGTTTCCATCAGCACTTGTACCAACATTTAAATTGATATTTAAAGCATTTATTGGTTTTATGCTATGGTAAATAATTTGTCTTCCATTTAAGAAATTGTAGTATTTTTTTGAATCTTTTGTGTTTTTACAAATTACGTTGCTTAAATCTGAATATAAATTAGTAGATTGGCAATTTGTATAATCAAATATAAAATTATTATTATTTAATTTCTTTTTATTATCTAAATCAATCTCTACTATAAAAGTAGGGGCTTCGCATAATACTTTACTAGAATCAAATATCTCATAAAATCCTGCTAAATAAATCTGTACATTAATATTTTCTTCTTGTAATTCTCTTACGGCTTTTGATATTGAATATAAACTACATGTATTTCTACAGTCTATTTCACATACAAGTCTAATTTTTTTATCTTTATTAAGGTAGTAAGCACCTTTAATTGCTGATTTAAATAATTCTTTTCCTAATCCTCTTATTTTATTTCCATTATTATCTATTGCATTGGCTTTTGTTAATATACCTGTTATAGATAAAACATTCTCATTCTCAGATGGGAAATATGGATTATCATGAATTGACTTATTATTTTCAAATTTAATAGTTGTTGCTCCTAATATTTCATTGTGTCCAAATTCATTTTTACGTGTAGATAACATTACTGGGTAGTGTAAAATATTTTTTACTATATTACTAATGTTAGGAACATGCATAAAATCTTTATTTCCAGTGAAATTTGAATCATAAAAATAAGCTAGATCAAATATTGAATCTCTAACTAAATTTTTGCTTTTCATTGATTGAAATAAATGAAAATTTATATTAGGTTCATTTGTTTTTTTAAATTGTTCTGTTTTCTCCTCCATTTCTTTAATATAAGTTTTAAAAATCTTTTGTTTAATATCCCCATTTATCTTTTTATTAGGTCGGGGTTTTTCTTTTTCTTCTTTTTCCATAATAGTCTCCTATTTTTAAAGATGGTAGTATGCGGTATACTCCTGTTTTTGCATAAAATAGAAGATATAACCAGTACTACATAATCTATGATACTCGGATTTTTGCCAAAAAGCAATTTGTAAAAAAATAGCTTTTTTAACTAAAAAAGTCATTTTTTTCAAAATTTCTGAAAATTAAATGATGTTTTCTTTGCCGATTACCTCTTTTTTTCTCTTTTTTACTCTTTTTTACTATCACATATGATTTGACAAATGCATAAGTCTTGTATTTAAATAAAAAATTAGGATTTTAGGCTTATAAATCAACTTTTATTTATTAATATTATTTATTGAAATGCCCTATTTTAAAGGCTTTCTGAACAAATATAAAAAATATATTATAGTACAGAAATAGGGAAGAAGTGCAAAGTAAAAAAGCATACAAGATGTATAAAATCTTATATGCTTTTTATTTAGAATTTAATCTGCTTCTTCTAAAAAAATCTTTTTATCAAATGCTCCTTTTTTATCCTTTTTTTCGTTTCTTATTTTTTCAAAATCCTCTATGGAAATATTCATAGAATTTAATATACCGTAAATTACTTCAACTATATCAGCTAATTCTTCAACATTATTATCTTCTAGATATTCTTTAACTTCTTCTTGAAGCTTTTTATTCAATTCTTTTCGGTATTCGTCATTATCTAAAATTCTATATTTACAGTTTTCTTCTTTAGATTTAATGATTTCTATTATTTTATCTCTAACTAATTTATTATATGTTTTCATATTTTCTCCAATTACAATAATTATTTAAACCATTCTGATTATAGCATATGAAAAAAGTATATTCAATTTGTATAGTGGCATGAAAAGAATTGGTTTTATCAAGTAATATTTAATTAATTTTGAAATTAAAAAACAGGGGAAATACCTATATATAAAGGATATACTAACTTTACATAATATCACAAAAGTGGTAAAATTAGAGTATGAAAGGAGTGTTGAAAATGAAGAGACGGTTTATAGTTACATTAACTGTAATACTGTTATCCGTATTCCTATTGGGATGCAACGTCAGAGGTTCAAATGACTTCGTAAGTAAAACGGTTGTATTGAAGGACAATGTCTATGGCAACATGAGAATAACAATTTGGAATGAAGAATTTTCTCCTTACGATTATTCTTCCTGTCTGAAAGTAGCAAATGACGTAATGAAAAACAGTCTAAAGGACGCATACAAAGAATGCACAATAATTCCGATGACTGTAAACGAGATGTACGACTATTATCTTTATCCTAAAGGACTGCAGTATAATAACAAGATTCTATTAAATGTGGATGACACACTCTATGACAGCGAAAGAGATATCATTCTTACGATTGTACATGAACAATTACATTTTAATGGAAGAATTGCTGTTAGCGGTCTGAATGAAGAAGAGAATGTGATATTAGCAGAATATGTCGTATATCATCTTTCAAAAAAGTTATGCTGCGACTATGACAACGAAACATTCCAAGATGTTGACTATGGGCATTCGCCTGTAATTCCTGAATTAGATGAGCATCTAAGTGAATTGTATGATGTTTATTTGGGAAATGCAAAATTAGACAAAAGTCTGAAAACGATAATCATTGATGCCTTTGAAAACACTCAAGAGGTGGCGAAAATCAACTTCGCCACCCACTTTTTTATATAATAGGAAATTGCTCCGCATTTCCTATTATATAAAGGCTTCGCCACAAATCTACACAAAATTTCTAAAGAAATTTTGGCGGGCGAACAATTGACGCGGACTTTGCAATAAATTTATATAGTATAACATATAAAAATGTCCGCTATTGTTCTATATAAACAAAAAGTGCCCTCTCAGACACTTTTTGTTTGTTCATAACCGTTTCGCCATTTGATTAATCGTATTTCATTTTTGATCTCTATAACTCTTTGATATAATCTTTCAACAAATTCTGCATCTTCATCATACATTTGATAAAGAAAAAAATTACCAATATTCTCATAAGTGTTTATAATGTCTGTTACTATGCTATCAACTTGCAAAATAAATGATTTATAGTCTCCGTTGTTAACAGAAAGTGAATAGTATAAACCATCATAAGATACAGATTTAGCACCACTTTCTAAGCTTCTCCGAACCGAATCATACAGAATTGTCAGATCTTCTGCCTTCTGAATAAAATTACCTATTCTCCGTTTGAATATAATATCTAGAAAAATTGATGTGCAAATGACAAAAAGTAATATTAAAATGACTAAGTGGCCAACCATACTAATACCTCCTAAAAATATTTAATGGATATTGTCTATAAGTTATTTGTACTATTATAACAGGCATTTGGCTATAATTCAACAAAAGATGGTTATTCTGTCATTTCTTTATTATAATATTTATTTCTACAATATTTTTTAGCAAGTCCGCCTTCACTAGTTTCTCTATAGTGGCTCTGCAAATCTTTTCCAGTTTCATACATAGTTTCTACTACAACATCAAAAGATATACTTCTATTTTTAGGTGATAACATTGCTATTTTAGATGCGTCAACTGCTCTTATTGCAGCAACAGCATTTCTTTCAATACATGGAATTTGAACATATCCATAGATTGGATCACATGTTAAACCTAAATGATGTTCCATAGCTATTTCTGCTGCATTTCCAATTCTATCTATATCTAGTTTTAAAATGTATGCAGAAGCGGCAGCTGCCATTGAACAAGCTGTACCAATCTCTGCTTGACAACCACATTCAGCACCACTTATGGAAGCATTCGTTTTTACAATATTCCCAATTAATCCTGCAACAGCAAGAGCATTTATAATTGTTTCTTCTGATACTTTTTTATCGTGATTGTAATAATATAAAACTGATGGTAAAACACCTGAAGATCCACAAGTTGGAGCTGTTACAATTTGTCCACCAGAAGCATTTTCTTCGTTTACAGCAACTGCATATGAGCTTAGTAATCTTGTTTGTTTTAAAGAATCATCTTCATTTTCAACTACTGTATTAAACATATTCTGTGCACATCTTGATAATCTTAATCTTCCTGGTAATTTTCCTGTTGTGTTTAATCCTTTTTCAACAGATTGTTGCATTGCAATCCAAACTTTTTTTAAATAGTCTTTTAGTTTTAAACCTTCTACTTGAAATACATATTCGTGTAATTGTAAATTATTATTTTTGCAATATAACTTTATGTCCTCAAACTTTTTCAAGCTATAAATTCTAGGGATGTCAGAATATTCTTTTCCATCAATTTTTATTGTTCCTCCACCAATAGAGTAAACTGTCCAATCATCTAATTGGGTATCATTGTTATATCCTATAATTTGCATTGTATTTGGGTGTATAGGACAGTTTTTTTCAGTGTCAAATATTATTTCTGTTTCTATATTACCCACGGCTTGCTTTATTATATAATCTGTTAAATGTCCTTTTCCAGTAAGTGCTAATGAACCATATAGAATGACTTTTAATTTTGTTGTATGGGGATACTGTGTTAAAAAAGTTTCAATAGCTCTTTTTGGTCCCATTGTATGAGAACTTGAAGGACCATTTCCAATTTTATAAAGTTCATATAATGATTGCATTGTTAAAACCTACTTTCTTCTTATTATTCAAACGTAAATTATCATAATAAGAACTAAATATCAATACATAAAATGCACAAAAATGGAGTTATATAAAAGTTCCTTCTTTTGTATAATTTCACGGGGAGGTGAAATAAGTGAGAAGGAGGAAAAATTATATTCAGTTTACTTGTAGAATAGAAGAAAATTTATTAGAAGAGATAAAGAGAATAGTTTTAGATAATGAATTATATTCAATTAATAGTTTTATTAATGAGTGTTTAGAATTTGCTATTAAGGAAAATATAAAAAGTGTAAAATAATGTGTTCTTTTTTATATTAATATAAGTAAATTAATATTTGATTTTATATGCCAACTTGTTTACATAATTTACTTTTCAAGAATAAAATGGTATAATCAAATTACTACAGATTGTAGATATTTTACTAGGATCTGTCTTTAGTAAAGTGTCTTAATTTGGAATAGTTCATCAAAAACATTTTTATTTATGCAGGAGGAGAATTATGGTGAACAATCGGAAGCAATACAACAGCATGAACCAAGGTCAGTTAATCTGGAGGGAAAAGGAAGAAGAGGATAGAAAGGACGAAAGGGGCAGAATGGATAAGTTGGCAAGAAGAGAAAAAATGGAGCGTACTTTCCACCGAATCAAGATCATCAGTGTTTTAAGTTTTTTCATTGTGCTTTTCCTTGTTGATGCCTATTGCGTAGTATCGTGCCTTTCCTATTTAAACAGGGCACATGTAGTAACAGAAGTTGGACATGAAATTGACATTAGTGAGTACAAACCAAAAGTAGAGAGGTATGACACATCGTGGTTGTTTAATAGAGAAGAGGATGATATTGACTGGAATAGGATAGGGGATTACAAAGTAAGGTTTATTCCAAAATTATTTGGGATTAGTCACACATTGACTATTAGTGTGGTTGACACAACGCCTCCTGAGATTATATTAGGCGAAATTGGCGAAGATGAGTGTTTTTCTAGTATTGATGAAGCTATTTCTCGGGATTTTGTAGTGATCGATAATTATGATGGCAACATTACACAAAATACCAAAGTGGACTATTTCAAGAAAGACGGAAGAAACTATTCTATATTCTATACGGTTAAAGATTCATCAGGAAATGAAACAGTTATGAAACAGGACGTAAAGATCGGAAATGCCTAGACTTATATTCTGGCATGTATTAATTCCAAGTTAGGACTAACAGAAAGCGCGTTTGAGTATTATCAAATGCGCTTTCTGAATTTATTAAATATCATAAAGTTTATGTTATTGTAAAAGTTTAAAAAATAAATTAAAATATATTAAATTTAAATCTTTTATGAGAGGTGAAAATTTAGATGATACATCAAATGAAATTGAAAGCTAAATATTATGATTACATTAAAAATGGAACTAAAAGAATAGAATTAAGATTATATGATGAAAAAAGAAGTAAAATACAAATAGGTGATGAGATAGAATTCTTCAAAGAACCAGAATTAACTGAAAGCATAAAATTAAAAGTAAGAGGATTGTTAAAATATCAAACATTTATAGATTTGGTAGAAGATATTGATATATCCTTATTAGCAGATAAATCTATAACTAAAGAAGAATTATTAGATATCCTAGAAACATTTTATCCAATTGAGCAACAAAAACAGTATGGAGTTATCGGAATACGTTTAGAGAAATAAGAGAGTGCGCTATTAGAGTGAGTTTACTGGATTTTTTAAAGTCTTTATATTAGAAATATAATATTGATTTTAAATTTTCTTGTATATATAATTGATATGAAATATATAGACTAATACGTAAATGGCTAAAAAGAATTAAAATTGGAGGTTATTATGGAGGATGAGAAGGCTAAAATAAGAACAAATCATTCTAAAAAATTATGTATTGCGTTTCTAGTATTAGGACTTATTGCAATTGCTCTATGTTGGATTCCAGTAGTAGGAATTGTTGCATCAATATTGGCATTAGTTATCTCAATAGTTTTAAATATAAAAAGAATTAAAAATAAAGGAAAAAGAAATAAATTTATTATAGTAGGAATTGTATGTTGTATACTTGGAATTGTTATTAGCTTAGTTAGTACATCATTATTCTTTCATTATTTTAAATCTAATTCAGCAGGAACAGTAGCTAGTTTGATGAGTGATGCGGATAAAGAAGATTATAATTCAATGATAAATAAATATATTGGAGATTCAAAAAGTGGTTCTGAAGTACATGAAATGATTCAAGAAATTGTTACTCAAAATAATCAATATATAGATCAATCTGGAAAATTTATTTGCATAGATGCTAGCAACATAACAGATGCAAATGAAGGTTGGAATAATATAGGTATGAATGCAGATGCTTTTCAAGGTGGAGAAAATAACTATGTAAATGTTAGTGACTCATCAAGAATGATGAAAGAAGTTTCTAGTAAAATTTCTTCAAGAAAGGATTATATAGTTACTGTTAGTACAGATCCGGAAGGATGTACAGACGATATTATTCATATAGTTAAAATTGTGGAAAAATAGATAAAAAAAAGATACCTTGAAAGGTATCTTTTCTATTTGCGGATTACATATTTTTTGCTTTTGTTCTTAACCTTTATTTTGCTTTTTATCTTTTGTTATTTCTTCAAGTTTTTTAGCTTTTTCTTTTTGCTTATCTAGTGGCAACCATGCAAATTCAGAACAAACTTGTTCACCATACATGGTTGTATTTGATTTTTCATCTTCATCCTTATACATAGAAAATCCCCTTCTTAAATACTAATCTATATTTATATTATTGGGTAAGAATCAAAAATTATACAAAAAATAAGATATGTTTAAACATATCTTATTTTTTTATTTTATGAATTCAGTTCTTTATTTTTAATATGTTTTTTTACATATTCATATATTTCTTTTAAACCTGGGACAGCCAATATGCATAATAACATTTGGATTGAATACATATATCTATTTTGTGCTTCAACTAGAATTAATAAAAGTGCAGAACCATGAATTATAATATAAAGCAATATTTGTTTTAGGTTCTTTTTTTTGTTAGTGTCTATTAATCCAAGTGCTACTAAAAATGATAAAATAATATAATAATAATTATTTAAATCAATTATATATTTTCTAATTATGTTTGAAACTTTGTAATGTTCATTTATATCAAATGAATAAGCTGTTATTGATAATCTTGCACTATCTGTATTAAATAAAGTTTTTGCTTTATTCTCAAAAAAATCTTTTTTATAAATATCACTAGTTCCATCTTTAATAGTTGTAATTAATTCTGACATTATTTCTTTATTTGCTTTATTATAATCATAATCATATTTTTTTATTGCATCAAAATACATACCATAAATTTCATCCGAATAATGACCATTACCACGAAGTCCTACATTAAGGTAACATGGTATGGTATTCCTATCAACCTTATCTTTAATTATTTGATCTATTCCTGTGAAGATTATATTTTGAGTTGATATGAAAGAGATAATTATTATTACTATGCTTATAAATTTAGATAATATTTCTTTTTTTATATTCAAACCATCTTTCTTAAAATTATTTAAAAAATAATATATTGCAAATGCGATTATTAATACAGGTGCAAAATTCTTGAAAAATGAACTTAATGCAAGAATTAGTCCAATTAATAACAAAGAAAGTAAAGATATGATTTTATTTTTCTTATTATTTTTTTCCAATATTAAAAAGATATAAATTGCTAGTAATATTAATAATATTCCTAAATGTTCTTGAGTAAATATTAATGTATATAAAATATTTGCAGGCCAGAAAATATAAATTAATGCAGCAATAAATCCATATTTAGGATTGTCAAATATTAAATTAGTTACTTTATATACTAAGACTGAAACGATAGTTAAAATAATTGCATTTGTTATTAAGGCAACTATTTGTGCATTACCCAAAACTTTATATATAAGATTAAGCAAGAAAGGCCATAATATCCAATGGTTATATACTCTGTGGTAGTCAAACATGAAATTTAAAGATTGTGATGTTCTTAAAGCAGTACGAAAATCTGACACTTGTGATATATAAGAGTTAAATAAAAATACTGTGCCTAACCTAGTTATTAAAGCTAATAATAGTATTATAGGTAAGTAATATTTTTTATTAATCTTTATATTAATCTTTTGATTAATATATTTTATTTTTACTAAAAATAAAATGGCGATAACTGCGCAAAATATTATTATTGGTTTTAAGTCTGTTATTCCATAAGATATAGGGTAGATTAAAACTAATATTGAAAAAATTAAAACTAGAAAATTTAAAATTTTATTTTTCATTTTTAACTCCTCATTGATTTTTTGTTCAATATTTAAATGTATTTTCCATATTATTTTGTTCTATAATTTTTTCATTAATATCTTAACATAAAAATTAATGCTTGCATATAAATATTATTATTTTCTATCTACTATAAAATATAAAAAGAAAATACCAGTATTTTAAGTATAACTAAAATACTGGTATTTTGGTGAACCAGGAGGGGTTCGAACCCCCGACCCCGCGCTTAGAAGGCGCGTGCTCTATCCAACTGAGCTACTGATCCAGAACGCTTTATAGTATATATTGTTTTGCCTCATTTGTCAATACTTTTACAATATTTATTTTGCAAATTTATTTACAAAATACTTGCTTTTTGGTATATTATCATCGTTGAAATAGGAGGCTATTATGTTAAATTTTGATAGCATTATTTTTGATTTAGATGGAACTTTGTGGGATACTTTACAAAGTTCGGTTGATATTTTAGCAGAATTCAAAAAGAAACATTCTGATATAACAAAAGATTTAACACCTGAAATTGTTAGATCTTGAATGGGATTATCTTTTAAAGATATTGTAGATAAATATTATGGATATCTAGATAGGAAAACAGCTGAAAAATATGTTAGAGAAGTTTTTGATGAGGATGTAAAAAAATTAACAAAAGATGGTGCTGTTTTATATAAAGGTGTTGAAAAAACAATAAAAGACTTATCATCATATTGCAAATTATACATTGTAAGTAACTGTCAAGAAGGATATATTGAAGCATTTTTATCTACTAGTAAATTAGGAAAATATTTTGATGATTTTGAATCTAATGGAAGAACTAAATTAGAAAAAGGGGATAACATTAAGTTACTAATAGAAAGAAATAATTGCAAAAGGCCTGTTTATGTCGGTGATACTATAAAGGATAAAGAAGCGGCTGAAGAAGCAAAGATTCCTTTTGTTTTTGCTTCCTATGGTTTTGGTAATGTTGAGAAATATGATTATAAAATAGATTCTTTTAGTGATCTTTCAAAGATTGTTATTAATTAATATCTTATTTATCTATTGATATTTTAAGCAAAATACTCTATAATGTACGAAGTGATATTTTTTATCTAAAAATATATGCACCAGTAGCTTAGCTGGATAGAGCACTCGGCTACGAACCGAGAGGTCGGGGATTCGAATTCCTCCTGGTGCACCAGATATATTAAAAATATTAAATACAATTTTATCAAGAGTGGACGAGAGAATCGGCTTTATGACTCCACAGCAACCTATTGAATTAGGTGCTAATACCGACAAAGTTACAATAATTGTGCTTTGAATGATAATTTATTTACAAATTATTAGGCTCTGTACAATTTGTACAGAGCTTTTTTGAATAAGAAAGGATGAATAATAATGAGAAAATTTTTTACTTCAGAAAGTGTAACAGAGGGACATCCAGATAAATTATGTGATTATATTTCAGATAGTGTTTTGGATAGTTTTTTGAGTCAAGATAAAAATGCAAGAGTTGCATGTGAGGTCGTTGCTGGTAAAGGAGTAATATTTGTAACAGGTGAAGTAACATCAATTGCAAATGTTGATATAGAACAAGTTGTAAGAAATGCAATTAAAGGAATTGGTTACTTCGGAAAAGATACAGATATTGATTATAAAACTTGCAATATAATTATTAATATGTCAAAACAATCCACAGATATTGCATTAGGTGTGGATTCATCACTAGAAGATAAAGAAGGAGAGAAAGTAGAATCTGAAGGTGCTGGAGATCAAGGATTAATGTTTGGTTTTGCCTGTGATGAAACTAAAGAATTGATGCCTTTACCTATTTCGTTAGCTCATAAATTAGCAAGAAGATTAAGTGAAGTTAGAAAAAACAAAATAATAGACTATTTAGGAGCAGATGGTAAAGTTCAGGTTACAGTAGAGTATGAAGATGATAAACCTATAAGAGTTGATACTATTGTTGTTTCTACACAACATAAAGATGGAATTGAACATGAAATTATAGAAAAAGACATAAAAGAAAAAGTTATTAATTTTATTGTTCCAAATGATTTATTAGATAAGAATACAAAATATTTTATTAATCCTACAGGAAGATTTGTTATTGGAGGACCACTTGGAGATAGTGGATTAACTGGAAGAAAAATAATTGTAGATACTTATGGTGGATATAGTCGTCATGGTGGAGGCGCTTTTTCTGGAAAAGATCCAACAAAAGTTGATAGATCAGCTGCTTATATGGCAAGACATATTGCAAAAAATGTTGTTGCAAATGGATATGCAAGAAAATGTGAAGTACAATTTGCATATAGTATTGGTGTTGCAAGACCTGTTTCTATTTATATTGATACTTTTGGAACTGGAACTATACCAGAAGAAGAGATAGTTGAGAAGATAAATAAAAAATTTGACTTAACACCTAGGGGAATAATAAATTATTTAGATTTACAAAAACCAATTTTCACGCAAACGACTAATTATGGACATTTTGGAAAAGAAAATTTGGCTTGGGAAAAAATTGTTAAGATGTAAAAAAATCAGACTTTAAAAGTCTGATTTTTTTGCTATTTGTGTTCCAAAAATAAATTCTTTTAATGATCTAAAAATTTTTTGTACTTTTGATAATTTGTTATTTGTTAAAAGTATTGGTAAATTTTCACTATTTGGTTGAGGTATGTTTAAAACTTTGCCATACTTGATAATTTGGCCTTTTTTCTCATTTATACCAATTAATATTTTAGTACAGAATTTATTATAAAATGTATAATTATCAGAAATGATTAGGAGTTTTTTATATTCTTCTAATTCTTGTTCAAACTGTTTTATTTCTTCTAAAGTGCATAAGTGTGACAGTTTTTTCTTAAAGCAAGAAGAAAGTATTTTATTTTGTGTTTTTTCTACTATATTTATTATTTGTTTCTTCTGAATTTCAATTTGCATTCTTAATGATTTTAATTTTAGTTCAGAAGAATCTTCAGTTTCAAACTTTTGAGATAAAATTGCTAAGTCTGTTTCTAAATTTAGTAACTTATCAAATGAAAGTGCTATATCATTATAAACCTCAGAAGAACTGGCTTCTGTAAATGCCTTTTCAAACGTTGATGTACCATAAAGAGTGCTAAAATATAAAGCTTCTTTTCCTGTAAAGAAAAGCATTTGATTAATTAGTGCACATTCTATTGGATAATATTCAGGACTTTCTGTTGAAAGTGATAAACCATAATATGTTACGTTTTCTTTTTGAGATGATTGTGTTCTTGAGGCAACTAATTGAGTTGCAGCTTCATTTAATGCTAGTCCAATTTGTGTATTTAAATCATATAATCCTAATTTTACTAATTTTCCTTTTTGATCTTTTGTCTCTTGCATATAATGTATGCATTCATGAATTGCGGGTATATCCATTTTATCTAAATCTAAATTTTCATTAAAAAATATAGAGTTATTTCCATATACGTATTTTGCACTAGTACAATTATCTTGCATTTTTGCAGTATACATATTAAGTCTGGATATTTGTATAAATAGATCACTTTGAGATAAGTGCAAATCTGGAAAGGCATTACACAATTTTTCAGAGATGTATGATGCAATCTTATTAATTTGCATTGTATCTAATTTTTTTATATTTTCTAAGCCTTCTTTTCGCAATAAAAATGTTATTCCCATTTGTTCTCCTTAAAATCTTTCGTATGAAATCATTATACTAACTTTAAATTGCAAAGGGTATAACAGATTGTTTAAGAAAGTATTACGAAAAGATTACTTAGAAAATTTTGACCTCCAAAAGCAAGTAGCACTAAGAAAAATGGCATTTTGTAAATTAAAAGAAATAAAAAATTAACAAAATAAAAAAAATAGGTATAAAGGAGAATATCCCTAAGATTTATTTTGTATTATTATAATTTTTCAATTAATAAACATATTGATTTTTATATATTAAATGTTGATAATTTGTTCAAATAATATTTGAGTTTTAAGGAGAAATTACTATGAAAAACAAAAGGAAATTAGTCATTCTTCTATTGGCAATTTTTATTCTTATATTAGGCAGTAAAAATCTACTTGCTGCTTCTGTAGAAAATGTCCAATTAGAAGGCGAAGGAATATTAAATTATACGAATAATCCATTTAATCCATTTTATTCAACTTCTAAGAGGGATGAAAGCCATATAAGTAATAGAATAAGTAGTTTATTCAATAGAGTTGTTGCTGCTACATTACCTTCAAGTTATAGGACTGAAGGACTTACAGTAAAAAATCAAGGAGAAACTGGTGAATGCTGGGCATTTGCTTATACATCAGCAATTGAAGCGTATAATTTAACTCATAATGGAAGTACTAAAATTTTTTCTCCTAGACACATTGATTACTCTTGTAGTAAAAGTTTTACTGAATCTGTAGATTCAAGTAAATATTTTAATAGGGAAGTAACAGATGGAGCAGGAAATTACTTTTTAGCTTCTGCATATGCTGCATCTAGAAAAGGTCCTGTATTGGAATCTGATATGCCTTTTTCTGAAACTTTAAACAAGATATCAATTAATGATTTAAATAAAGAAAGGCAAAAACAAATTGAGGATTATGTAATATTTGATAGTGTTTATAAAAAATATACAGGAAGTCAAGTCTCATACTATATGGATCCTACTTGCACAATGCCATATAATAATATAGAAGGTTTTAGAAATCAAGTAAAACAACAAATAAAAGAAAATGGTGCTGTATTGACATGTATATTTCAAACAGTGCGAGATAGTGATGTATTAGTAAAACAAGATGAATACGGTGTAAATCATGGAGTTTGTATTGTTGGATGGAATGATACATATCAAGCTGCTGGTTGGGACAAACCTGGAGCATATATAGCAATAAATTCTTATACTGAAGAAAGTTTTTATGATGGTTATATTTACATATCATATGATGATATATATGTAGAAGAAAATTTATTTGGAATTACAGCTGTATCAGATGTAGATACAACAAATGTATATGAATATGATGAATTAGGAACTACAGGTGGTGCAACTGGTGAAGACATTGCAGAAGAATGTAGTCAAACAGAAGAAATAACAGCAGTTAATGTTTTTAATAGAGAAAGTGTAGGAAAAGATGAATTACTAACAGAAGTTGGGGTAGCAAACTGGAGTTATCAAAAAGCGGAAGTTTATTTTACAGAAGAATTTTCATCTGATAGTGGTGATGAATTACCTAAAAATTGGAAACTTATAGGATCAACAGATACGATGGGCCCTGGATTTAAGACGATTAGATTAAGCAAACCTACTAAACTTACTAAAGATAAATATGCTATAGCTGTAAGATTTATAGAAGACAATGTTGAAAAACAAGCTTCTGTAGCTTTGGAAATGCCACTTTCTAGCAATAATTGGTGGGCAAATGTAAAAGGAAATAAAGGGGAATCATTTATAGTTATAGATAAGTTTAATACTAATGGTGGTAATACATTTTATATGCTTGGATCTAGAGGTAATTATTATAATAATTGTGTAAAAGGTTATACAACAATTTCAAGTGATATATCTTCTAGCGTTTATGAAATAAGAGGTTCAATAGTAACAAAAGTTGATCTTAATACATCATTAGAAGATTTTAAGAGCAAAATAACTGTTCCAGAAGGTAAAGAATATAAAGTAGTAGATTCAGAAGGACATGAAGTTTCTGAAAATGATGCTGTTCTAAAAACAGGAGATAAAGTTGTTATTGATTCTAAAGAATATGTTATTTCTGTTAGAGGAGATGTTACAGGTGACGGAGTAGGAGATATTCTTGATTTAGCAAGAATTCGTGCACATGCTGTAGGAAGAAAAGGATACATACTTACTGGTGCAAGCTTGTATGCAGCAGACTTGAGCTCAGATAGTCAAGTTGATATTCTGGATATTGTCAGAATGAGGAGAATTTGTGTTGAATAAAAATAAAGGGGTTGACGTAATACCTAAAAAATAGTATAATATAAAGAGTTAAAGGAGAAATTTTAAATGAAAAAGAAGATTGTATTAGTTTTATTAATGATAATTTCACTAATGAGCGTACTTACAGCAAGGGTTTTCGCTGCTGATTCATTTTCTGCATCATTAACCCCAAGTACAACAAGGGTTACAAAAGGTGGAGAATTTACAGTAACTTTAAAAATATCATCAATCAATGTTCAAGATGGTATAAGTGGAGTTGAAGGTACGTTAAAATATGATCCAGATGTCTTAAGTATTACAAAAAATGATATAAAAGCAGCTGATGGATGGGCAGTTGATTTTAGTGAAGATACTTTGAAATTTGAAGTAGATAGATCTGATTCAACAAAAGAAGATGCTGAAATAGCTACATTTAAATTTAAAGTTAATCAAAATACAAGTAATACAACAGCTACTGTTTCAATAGTTTCAATTGCAGGTGGAAATGCTAGTTTAAGTGAAAAAATAAAAATCACTGATCTTGTTACGAATGTTACAATAGCAAGCTCAGGAACAACTTCACCTACAGCAACAAGTTCCCCAAGTTCATCACCATCAACATTACCAACAGTTAATCCAACACAAAACCCAAGTTCAAATCCAGGTACAAATCCGGGTTCAGGTGATGAAAACGTAGTTGAAAACACAACTAGAAAAGATTCTGATATGCCATATACTGGTGCAGAAGCTTATATAATACCACTAATAATAGTTATATCTTTATTAGGAATAGCTTCTTACATCGGATATAAAAAAATAGGTAAATAAATATAAAGTTAAAGACAACCTAAATTCATAGGTTGTCTTTTTTTTGTGTTTAATATATAATTCTACTTGTTTACTAGAGCTTAAAGAAATGAGGACGCTGACTAATGTCAAAAAAATTATTAATAACAGAAAAGCCGAGTGTTGCAATGGAATTTGCAAAGGCACTAAAAATAAATACTACTAGAAAAAACGGATATTTAGAGTCAGACGAATGGATTATAACATGGTGTGTAGGTCATTTAGTTACAATGTCATATCCAGAAAAATATGATGAGAATATGAAAAAATGGCGTTTAGACACATTACCATTTATACCAAAGGAATGGAAATACGAGATAATCCCACAAGTTGAGAATCAGTTTAATATTGTAAAAGATTTAATGCAAAGAGAAGATGTAAGTGAAATATACAATGCTGGTGACTCAGGAAGAGAAGGGGAATATATACAAAGACTAGTTTTTATGATGGCTCATCCAAATCCAAATGCTGAAATGAAAAGAGTTTGGATTGACTCACAAACCGAAGAAGAAATTCTTAAAGGTATAAAAGAGGCTAAACCTTTATCTGAATATGATAGCCTGTCAGATTCAGCATATTTACGTGCTAAAGAAGACTACTTAATTGGAATTAATTTTTCGAGATTGTTGTCAATTATTTTTGGAAGAAGAGTTGCTAAACAAATTAGTGAAGAACGTGTTTCAATTTCTATAGGAAGAGTTATGACTTGTGTCCTAGGAATGGTTGTTTCAAGGGAAAGAGAGATACGTGATTTTAAGAAAACAAAATTTTATAAAATATCTGGAGATTTTGGAGAGGAAAATTCATTTAAAGCAGAATGGAAATCTCAAGAAGGATCTGAATATTTTGAATCACCTGAGCTATATAATGAAACAGGATTTAAAAAAGAAGAAAATGCAAAAAAGTTTATAGAAAAACTTAATGGTAAAGAGGCAATAATTGAAGAGCTTAAAAAATCTAAACAGAAAGAGAATCCACCATTATTATTTAACTTAGCAGAAGTCCAAAATGAATGCACAAAACGTTTTAAAATAAAACCAGATGAAACGTTAGAGATTATTCAAGAATTATATGAGAAAAAACTAGTAACATATCCAAGAACTGATGCAAGAGTACTATCAACAGCGATTGCAAAAGTTATTACTAAAAACTTAAATGGAATTGCTAAAGGTTTTAAAAATGATGAAGTTCAAGCAATTCTAAAAAAGATGTCAGAGGAAAAGTATTCAACTAACCTTATAAAAACTAAATATGTAAATGATTCAAAAATAACAGACCACTATGCCATAATTCCTACTGGCCAAGGATATGAAAATTATGATAAATTATCTGATTTAAAAAAGAATGTATATATATTAATAGTAAAAAGATTTTTGAGTATCTTTTATCCTCCAGCTGAATATAATAAGCTTGCATTAACAATCAAAATCGAAAATGAAAGATTTTTTGCTAATGAAAAGGTTTGTACTAAAAGAGGATATTTAGATGTCTTAAAAGGCGAAAATGACGATAAAGAAGATGATGTAAAAATATCTTCTGACTTGAAAAAAGGTCAAAAAATAAAAGTTAATCAGATAGAAACAAAAGAAGCTGAAACATCTCCACCTACAAGATATAATTCTGGTTCAATGATTCTTGCAATGGAAAATGCAGGTAAGCTTATTGAAGATGAAGAGTTAAGAGAGCAAATTAAAGGTGCAGGAATAGGAACAAGTGCAACTCGTGCGGAAATAATGAAAAAACTTGAGAGAATTGGATATATTGCAATTAATCCTAAAACTCAAATTATTACACCAACTGTAAAAGGGGAGGCTATTTACGATGTGGTTGCAGCTTCAATGCCAGATATGTTAAATCCTGATCTTACAGCTAGCTGGGAAAAAGGATTAGATATGGTTGCAAAAAAAGAAATAGAGCCTGAAATATTTATGGATAAGTTAGAAAAATATATAAAAAATAAGATAGGGAAATTAGTAATACCTATGTAAAAAGGATAGAAATCTATCCTTTTTTTCATATATCATAAAAATATGGTAATTGTGGTGAATATGTGATAGTATTAAGCAAGAATAGGATAAAAAATATGGAATTTAAAATAGTTTATGGTAAAAGTGGGGCAGGAAAGACCACATATATTTATGATGAGATAAAAGAAAAAATAAAAGAGAATAACAAAATATATATAGTTGTTCCTGAACAGTTTTCTTTTTCTGCCGAGAATAATTTATTAAACGTTGTTGACGGAAATAGTAGTATTAATGCAGAAGTTTTGACCCTAAGCAGAATGGCTGATAGGGTTATTTCTGAGGTTATGGGAAATTATCAAATTCATTTATCTAAAGTCGGCAAAAGCATGATAATCTATGATATTATCGAAAACTTAAAAAAGGAAACGAATTTTTTAAAGAGTTCAGACAAAAATTTAGAACTTGTATTAAATATGATTACTGAATTTAAAAAGCATAACGTTAATCCTCAAACTATTCAAGATGGAATTGAAACTATTGATGATAAGTATTTGAATTTAAAATTAGAAGATGCTAGAAAGATTTTTCAAAAGTATCAAGATAGGATTGCTGAAAATTATATTGATGAAGCGGATTCATTAGATATTTTAGCCGATCATATTGAAGAAGTTAATTTTTTTAATGATTCAATAATTTACATAGATGAGTTTGCAGGTTTTACACCTAATGAATATAGAATTATAGAGAAATTATGCACAATAGCAAAAGAAATTACTGTTACGATTTGCACAGATTCTTTGCAAAAAGTGGATAACATAGATGATAGTATATTTTATTTCAATGAAATTACTGCTGAAAAACTAATTGAAATAGCTAAAAGAAATGGTTGCTTTTTAACTAAAGTTCATTTAGATGAAAATAAAAAATTTAAAAATGAAGAATTAAAGGTATTAGAACAAAATTTATATGTAAATAATTCCAAATATGAAGATTGCACAAAAGATATCTCTTTGTTTATTGCAAAAAATCCTTATTCTGAATGCGAAAATGTTGCAAGCCAAATTTTGAAATTAGTTAGAGAATGTGGATATAGATATAGAGATATTGTTGTAATTTCTGCAGATATGGAACGATACTCTGCTGATGTAAAAGCAATTTTTGAAAAATATAATATTCCTGTTTTTATAGATGAAAAGAAAGATGTTAGCAATAATATATTGATGAAATTTATGATTTCACTACTAAATGTTATTACAAATAATTTTTCATATGAATCTGTTTTTTCATATATAAAATCTGGAGTTCTAAATTATAATGAAGAAGATATATTTTTGCTTGAAAATTACGTTAATAAATGGGGAATAAGAGGAAACAAGTGGTATAAAGATGATTTCAATTATGAGGAAAAGAATGATATTCAAGATAGATTGAATGATTTAAGAAAAGAAATAGTTTCTCCTATATTAGATTTTAAAAATGATTTTAATGGCGAAAAAACTGCTAAAGAGATAACTGTAGAGTTATATAAATTTATAACGGATAATCATATACAAGAAAATATTTTAAATAGGGCTGATTTATTTGAAAGTGCTGGAAATATAGAAATAGCAGAAGAATATAGAGCTGGCGTAAAAATATTTTTTGATGTTCTTGACGAAATTTATATGATTTTTGAAAATGATAAAATGTCATTTGATAGATATAATAAGATATTGCAGATAGGAATTGCAAAATCAGAGTTTGGAAGAATTCCTTCTTCTTTTGATCAAGTTCTATTTGGAGATGTTGATAGATCTAAGGCAACAGATGTTAAAGTTTTATTCTTAATAGGAGTTAATGATGATGTAATTCCAAAAATTCTAAAAGATGAAGGTTTCTTTAATGATAAAGACAGAGATAAGTTAAAAGAGAATAATTTAGAAATTGCTAAGAATTCTATTGAACTATTATATGAAAATCAATTTAACATATATAAAGTTTTGACTATGCCTGAAGAAAAATTATTCTTATCTTATACAGCAACAGATAAGGAATCAAATTCTTTAAGACCATCAATTTTAATTACTCAAATTAAAAAAATCTTTCCTAACTTGACGGAAGATAGTGATGTTGTAAATAATAAAAAGGAAATTACAACAAGAGAAGCAACTTTTGATACGGCTATTGACAAATATAAGCAATTTATTGATGATCAAGAAATCGAGGATGAATGGAAAGAAATAATTTTGTGGTACAAAAGAAATAATGCCCAGAGAATGAAGAAAATACTTGAAGGAGCTAGCTACAATAATTTACCTGAAAAAATTTCAGCCAAAAATATTGAAAAAATGTATGGAAAAAGCTTACGTGCCAGTGTATCTAGACTTGAACAATATAGGAGTTGTCCTTTTTCATTCCACTTAAAGTATGGATTGAAGTTAAAAGAACAAGAAGAATTAAAGATTAGACCTTTGGATACAGGTAATTTTATGCATGAAGTAATTGATGAAGTATTTTCGAAAATTGAAGATGCTGAAATTGATATAAAAGCAATAACAGACGATGAATTGAAAAAGATTGTAAATGACATCATAAATCAAAAATTGAATATGAGTAAGAATTATATATTTTCAAGTTCTCCAAAATTTATTGCACTTACAACAAGACTAAAAAAGGTTATCTTTCAATCAATAGGTTATATTGTTGAACAATTTAAAAACAGCAAATTTGAATTATATGGACATGAAGTTGAGTTTAGCGAAAAATCAGCTTTAAAGCCAATGAAAATAGAATTAGAGAATGGTAATAATGTTGTAATTACAGGAAAAATTGACAGAATTGATGTGGCTAAAACTGATAATAATACTTATGTTAGAATTATTGATTATAAATCTTCTGTAAGAGATGTCGATTTAAATAAGGTTGTAGCAGGAATTCAAATTCAGTTATTAACTTACTTAGATGAAGTTGCAGTACAAAAGAATTTTGATCCAGCAGGAATTTTATATTTTGGTTTAATTGATACAATCGTTAAATCAGATAAGAATATTTCAGATGAAGAAATTAAAAAGAAACTAAGTAAACAGTTTAAGATGAAAGGTTTGATTGTTGCAGATGTCGATATTGTAAAAATGATGGACACAAGCCTTGAACCATCTACATATTCTGATACAATTCCAGTTTATTTGGATAAGGATGGCAATATTAGTAAGTCAAAATCAAGTGCATTAGATAAAGAAAAATTTGAAAATTTACAAAAATATATTAAGAATATAATTTCACAAATTTCTAAAGAAATTTTTAGTGGAAGTATTGATATTAAACCTTATTATATGAATAAAAAATCGCCTTGTGATTATTGCGAATATAAGTCTATATGTAATTTTAATCCTAAATTCAAAGGCAATGATTATAGATATATAAAAAATATGAGTAAAGAATATATTTTGGATGAAATTGCTAATAGAAAGGAATAATAAAGGTAACAAAAGATACGCTTAAAGTAAAAAGATAATTATATTTATTATTGAAAAGGGAATAAGTAGAAATAAAAAAACCTTCTTTGTTTTGTTTAACAAAGAAGGGTTTTTATATAAAAGTTTAACCTTATTCTTGTTCTTTATTTGTCATTTCTTCAAGATCTAATAGTTCTTGCCAACGTCTATCTACTTCTTCTTGGAATTCTTTAATCATCCACTCATTACCTTGTTTAAACATATGTTTAAATCTTTTTTGTGGTCTTAAAAATTCTTCTACTGGAAGTTTTTTAGCTGGTTTATATGTGATGTGATATTTTCCATCAACAACTTCATATAAAGGCCAGTAACATGTATCGGCAGCAAGTTTATTTATTACCATTAAATCTTCTGTATTATATCCCCAACCTCTTGGGCAAGGTGCCATTACATTTAAGAATGCTGGACCTTTTGTATAAATAGCTTTTTCTGATTTTTCATATAAATCTTTGAAGTTTGTCATTGCTAATGTTTGAGCAACATAAGGAATGTGATGACCTACCATTATTTTTGATAAATCTTTTCTATTTTGCATTTTTCCAGGAATAACTGATCCTGCAGGAGATGTTGTAGTGTCAGCAAATCTTGGTGTTGCTGATGAACGTTGAATACCTGTATTCATGTATGCTCCGTTATCATAGCAAACATATACCATATCGTGACCTCTTTCCATAGCTCCTGAAAGTGATTGTAAACCTATATCATAAGTTCCACCGTCACCACCAAATGCGATGAATTTTGTTTCTTTTCCTTCTGGTAATTTTCCTTGTTCTTTCATAGATTGATAAGCTGCTTCAACTCCTGAAAGAGTTGCTCCAGCACATTCAAATGCTGTATGTATAAAAGAATCTGTCCAAGCTGTATATGGATATATGAAAGTAGAAACTTCCATACAACCAGTTGCATTTGCAATAACTGCATGATCTTCTGGCTTTAATGCTCTTAAAACCATTCTAGCAACTGCAGGTGCTCCACAACCAGCACACATTCTGTGTCCAGATGTTAGTCTAGAAGGTTTATTAACCATAATTTCTTGTAAATTATATGCCATTATTTATCCCCCCTTAAACCTAAATATCTGTAAGGATTTTCATTTTTACCTTCTTTTTCAATTTCAATTAAATCATTATATACTGATTCAATTTCTTTTGTAGTTGTATCTCTACCTCCAATACCATAAACGTAATTTACAGTTGGAATAGTTAATTTTTCATTGTACATTCCTGATACAACATCTTCATATAATGCACCACCTTGGCCATTTAAAGAATCTGCTTTATCAAGTACTGCAACAACTTTTGCTTTTGATAATGCTTTTGCAATTTCTTCACCTGGGAATGGTCTGAATACTCTAACTTTAAGTAATCCAGCTTTAATTCCTTTTTCTCTTAATTCATTAACAGTTTGTTTTACTGTTCCTGCTGTAGAGTTCATACAAACGATTACATATTCTGCATCATCTAATTTATATTCTTCAAATAATCCATATTTTCTTCCTGTCATTTTTTCAAATTCTTTTGAAACTTCTAAGATTACTTTTTTAGCATTTTTCATTGCTATAGCTTGTTGAGCTTTATGTTCAAATAGATAACTTTGTAGATCTAATGGTCCTATTGCCATTGGATTTTTGTCATCTAATAAATAATGCTCTGGAGTATATTTTCCAACGAATTCTTTTACTTTTTCATCTTCAATTAGTTCTATGTTTTCAATTGAATGAGAAGTAATGAATCCATCTTGGCATACCATTAATGGTAGTAGAACATCCTTATGTTCTGCTATTCTGTTTGCCATAATTGTATTATCATATGCTTCTTGATTGTTTTCTGAAAATAATTGAATCCATCCGCTATCTCTAGCACCCATGGCATCAGAATGATCATTATGGATATTTAATGGTCCTGATACAGCTCTATTTACAAGAGATAGAACTATTGGAAGTCTTAAACTTGATGCGATATATATCATTTCCCACATTAGAGATAAACCATTAGCTGATGTAGCAGTCATTGTTCTTGCACCTGCTGCTTCTGAACCTATACAAGCACTCATTGCACTATGTTCACTTTCAACTGCAACAAAGTTTGTATCTACTTGTCCATTACTTACAAAAGTAGAGAAATATTGTGGTATTTCTGTAGATGGTGTAATAGGGAAGGCAGCAACTACATCTGGATTAATTTGTTTCATAGCTGTAGCTACGGCTTCATTACCACTTAATCTTTCACGAATTCCCATATTTAAACCTCCTTTTCAATTGCTTTGAAAGGACAAACTTTTGCACAAACCATGCATCCTTTGCAAGCATCATAATTAAAATTAGTTCTTTTCTTTTCTTTAGTAACTGGTATTGCGTCATCTGGACATACTGGCCAACATAAACCACATTGTTTACATTTTTCTTCTATCCATATAGGCTTTTGACTACGCCAGTCACCTGTTTTAAATTCCTTAGCATTTCCAGCATCATAAATGTTTCCACCTATTGTTAGATCTTGATAAGGAGTTTTTGGATTAATTTTATTCTCAGTCATAACCATCTTCCTTTCTATTTAACTTTTTCTACTTGTTTTAAAGCCATTTCTAGTGCTTTCATATTTCCATCTATAACTTCAGGCTTTTTAGCAAATTTATGTTTAAAAGAACCTACCATATCATTTAAGAACTCTTCGTCTGTCATGATTTGAGATACTTTTACAATTGCTGCAAGCATTGGTGTATTAGGAAAATATTTTCCTAGAGCTTCCATTGAAATTTTTCTTGCGTCAATTTTGTAAATTGATCCATCATAATCTTTTAGTACTTCTTTTAAATACTCATTATCTTTTGTAGTATTGATAACTATGGCTCCTGTTGTTTTTAAACCACTTGCAACATCAACAACTCCAAGAAGTGTGTCATCAACAACTACAACATAATCTGGTTCATAAATGTTGCTATGAATTGTGATTGGTTCTGTACTGATTCTGTTATATGCTGTTATTGGAGCACCCATTCTTTCTGGACCATATTCAGGAAATCCTTGAATATATTTTCCTGTGTTAAATGCTGCATCTGCAAGTAGAAGAGAAGCTGTTTTAGCACCTTGTCCACCTCTACCGTGCCATCTTATTTCAATTAAGTTTTGCATATGTAGTTTTCCTCCTTTATATTAAAAAATAAATTATTATCTTCCTATCATATTAAGATTAAATTCATACCCATTTCCATCTGTACATTCTATAACTGCTGAAAGTTTTTTATTACCATTTTCTGTAGTTGTTGTAGCATAAACTCTACTTGCTTCAGGAATGTCTTGAATATAACCATCAACTTTAAATTTTCCAGTATTATAAGCATTTTCTATATCTACGTAATATAATCTACCAGATTCACCAAGTAATAAAAGAATTGGATAATCATATCCATCAACTAAAAAAGTATAGTCTGATTTAATGTTTTCCGGAATATTGTTTATTGGATACTCTAAAGAAACTTGAACTTTAGAATTTTCATTTAATAATGATTCTGAATCTTGACCTATTAGAACTTTATTAGAATTTTCTAATGTTACTAGATATAATCTCGGAGAATCTTCTACTAATGGTTCAAATGTTTTGTTTTGACTTGATGTGGTATTAGATTCTGAATTTGCTTTTGTATATATTTTTGATGGTAGAACAACATCTGCTTTTTTTGCAACTTGGATATCGTCTACAGAAATGTATTCACTATTTTCATCTTTAGCATCAGCTGTTTTTATATTCTTTCTAGGTATAAAAAAAGCGATAATTGC
This sequence comes from uncultured Clostridia bacterium, assembly GCA_947625895.1. Lineage (GTDB taxonomy): Bacteria > Bacillota > Clostridia > TANB77 > CAG-508 > UMGS1994. The sequence continues at coordinate 29,335 of CANQPZ010000011.1, forward strand.
TACGGCAATAAGAACAATAGCACAAATTCCTAATATGTTAAGGAATAACTTTTTCTTTCTTCGCACAAATTACCTCCTTAATTGAATTTTAGTAAAGTACTTTTTACCATTGCTATTATATAGGAAATAAAAAAATATAACAAGATATTATAAGATAAATTATATAAAATTATTAAATCTAAAAAATTTTATAGTCAAAAAAATTATTGAATTATATATGATGTGTATTTGTTTGCGGAACCGGTGATTGTGTCGATTTTAAAACAATAATATTACAAAAATATTACATTTTGCATTGACTTTTTATATAAAAAAATATAAGATATTAGAAGTAAAAGCAAATACGAGTTATCGCTTTTAATCAAGGAGGATAATATGGGAGAAGTTATAGTAATAACATCTGGTAAAGGTGGAGTTGGAAAAACAACAACAACTGCAAACTTAGGTTCTGCACTAGCTTTGGCCGGTAAAAAGGTTGCTTTAGTAGATACAGATATAGGTTTAAGAAATCTAGACGTTGTTATGGGACTAGAGAACAGGATTGTATATGACATTGTTGATGTCATTGAAGAAAAATGTAAAGTTAGACAAGCTTTGATAAAAGATAAACGTTTTAAAGAATTGTTTTTACTTCCAGCAGCTCAGACAAGAGATAAGACTGCTATTAATGAAGAACAAATGAAAGAATTAATTTCTAAATTAAAAGAAGAATTTGAGTATATATTAATAGATTGTCCTGCTGGTATAGAGCAAGGTTTTAAAAATGCAATTGTTGGTGCTGATAGGGCAATTGTTGTTACTACAGCAGAAATTTCAGCAATTAGGGATGCTGACAGAATTATAGGTCTACTAGAATCTTCAGATATTAAAAACCCAGAATTAATAGTAAATAGATTACGTCCAGCTATGGTAAAAAAAGGTGAAATGATGGATGTTGATGATATTGTTGATTTACTATCAATAGATTTAATTGGTGTTGTTCCTGATGATGAATACATCATAACTCAAACTAATAAAGGTGAGCCTGTTATATCTAACAGAAAAGCACCTTCAGGAAAGGCATATATTGAAATCTCAAGAAGAATTTTAGGAGAAAATATTGATGTAAGTGTACCTGGAAAAGAAACAGGTTTCTTTGCAAAATTAAAAAGAGCTTTTGGAAAAAAATAGATAATAACTGGAGGTAAACAATGTTTGAAGGAATTTCAACTTTTTTTAAAAGAGTTTTTAAAGTAGGAAATTCAGCAGATGAAACATCTAAAGACACAGCAAAAGAGAGATTACATTTAGTACTTATGCAAGATAGGGCTAATGTGTCTGCAGACTTTCTAGACTTAATGAAACAAGAAATTATAGAAGTTATCAAAAAATATATAGATGTTGATGAAAAAGAGATAGATGTTAGATTAACAAATCAACCTAATGATGACGGAACAACTGGTGCACCTGCACTTTATGCTAATATACCAATCATTAATATAAAGAATGATGTTAAAGGCGAAAAAATTAGAGAACAAAAAGAGATGGAAGAAAAAAGCAAATTAGCAGATAATAAAGAAAATGAGCAAGAAGAAAAAGAAGAAATCGAAAAGGATGAAGAAGTAGAGCAAGAAGAAAAAGATAAGAAACAAAAAAAGAATAAAAAACATGGAAAAGAAGAGAATGACGAGGAAGACATAAAAGAATCTGAAGAAGATAATGAGGATGTTGAAGAAGAAAATAGTAAAGACGATGATGATGAATCTGATGAATAAATTTTAGCTCATTGCTGTTTTTAAATATTACTGATGATGAGGTTGTAAATGAGAAAAAAACTTTTAAAGAATATGGATTGGGGAGTATTAATCTGTACATTGTTACTATTTATAGTAGGATTATTTGCACTCTTTTCTACTACTCAAAATTCTAATTATAATGAATTTATAAAACAATTGAAATGGTTTGCTATTAGCATACCATTTTTCGTATTGGCTGTTGTGATTGATTATGAAAAGATTTTGAAAATTGCACCTGCTGCTTATGGAGTGTGTATATTCTTATTAATACTTGTTATATTTACGAATCCAATCTCAGGAGCAAGTAGTTGGTTCACAATTGGTGGTGTTTCATTCCAGCCTTCAGAAATTGGCAAAGTTGTAACTATTTTATTTATGGCATATACATTGAATCTAATACAGGCAAAAGGCAGAAAGGAAATTAATAGATTTCCTAAATTAATTGCATTTATAGCAGTAGCTGCTTTACCAATCTTTTTAATATTAAAAGAACCTGACTTAGGTACATCTATTGCATATATTTTTGCAACAGTATTTATTCTTTTTACATCTGGAATTAATAAAAGATATATATTTTTAGCAATTTTGATTATAGCAATAACAGCACCAATTATATATATGAATTTACCTGCACATGCTCTTGCAAGAATTGATGTCTTTATGCATCCAGAAAAAGATCCTAGAGGGGCTGGATATAACATAATGCAATCAAAACTTGCCATTGGAGCTGGAGAAGTATTTGGAATAGGTTATCTTCAAGGTAACCAAACTCAGTTAGGATATTTGCATCCAAAAACAACTGACTTTATTTTTTCTGCTATAGGGGAAGAAATGGGGTTTGTTGTTGCAGGAGCAATTGTTATTTTATATGTAATTTTAATTACTAGAATTATTTTTATTGCAAAGACGGCAAAAGATAATGTTGGATCATGTATTACGATTGGAATTGCAGGTATTTTGTGTTTCCATATGCTTCAAAATATAGGAATGACAATTGGTTTATTACCAATTACTGGTGTTCCTTTACCTTTTGTAAGTTATGGTGGAAGTTCACTGCTTGCTAATTTTATTGCAATTGGGTTGGTGCTTAATGTTAGTGCGCGTCGTCAAAAAGCCATATTCATCGAATAGGCGTTGAAAAAATAATCAGCATCTTGCTTCGTTAAAATTAAGTTTTGAAATCCTCATGTACACACGTACACTCCGGTGTTCAAAACTTAATTTTGCCTTGCAATATACTAATTCTTTTTTCAACCTGATGACGGAAAAGATCATCGTACGCCTCCGGTATTTTAATTGTAATTTGCCTAGCATAATGGCAATTCTTTTTCCAACCTGATGACAGAGGAAAGTAAAGTAAAAGGAAATTTTATATGTTTGTTCATAAATTAAAAATTGGAAATGTAGAACTTGAAAATAATATTTTACTTGCTCCAATGGCAGGAGTAACCGATCTTGCTTTTAGAAAAATCTGTAAAGATTGTGGAGCTGGTCTTGTTGAGTGCGAAATGGTAAGTAGTAAAGCCATTTTTTACAATGATGAAAAAACATTAAAGATGTTAAATACAGACGGAGAAAAAAGACCTATATCAATGCAAATTTTTGGAAATGAACCTGATATTATGGGTGAAGCTGCTAAATTTTTAAATGGAAAGGCTGATATTATTGATATAAATATGGGATGCCCTGCTCCAAAAGTTGTAAAAAATGGAGATGGAAGTAAGTTATTACTTGATTTAGAACTTGTTGGAGAAATCGTCAGAAGTGTTGTAAAAAATAGTGAGATTCCTGTTACTGTAAAAATAAGAAAAGGATGGGATGATAATAATATTGTTGCAGTTGATGCTGCAAAAATTATAGAAGAGGCAGGAGCATCTGCAATTATAGTTCATGGAAGAACACGTGATCAATTTTATACTGGAAAAGCTGATTGGGATATCATTAGAAAAGTAAAAGAAAATGTTTCTATACCTGTCATAGGTAATGGTGATATTATTGATGGAAAGACTGCTCAGGAAATTTTTGAAAAAACAGGTGTTGATGGCATAATGATAGGAAGAGCTTCTTTGGGAAATCCATGGATTTTTAAAGAGGTCATTTCATATTTAAATAATGAAGAATATGTTGGTATATCTAAGGAAGAAGTTTTAGATACAATCTTAAAACATTATGAATTGTTGTATAAAGAAAAAGGCGAGTATACTTGCGTTAGAGAGATGAGAAAGCATATTGCTTGGTATGTAAAGGGGATGAAAGATGCCAGTACTTTACGAAATGAAATAAATTTATTAGAGAATATGGATGAAGTTATAGAAAAATTGAAAAATTTCTTTGAAAAAAATTAGGAAAATCTACTTTAATTTTACATAAAAACTTTCATTATTCAGTTATACAATTTGAAATCAAAAAAATATTATTTTTTCTGTCACTTTTTGTTGATTTTTGCGAAAAAGTGTTATATATTTAATACGATTTATAAAAATATGTTACAAACGAGTTACAAAAGCATTACAAAAACGTGACGCATTCTATTGACTTTTTTACAGAAATGTAATATTCTAAAACATATTTAAAAGATGTTGAAAAATGGAGGAATTATCTTGGCAATAGGAGATATAATTGTTGGAATTGATATAGGCACTTCCAAAGTTAGTACTGTCGTTGGCGAAGTTAATAATTTCAAGCAAATAGAGATAATTTGCAATACAACATGTAAATGCAATGGAATCAATAAAGGACAAATTATTGATGAGGATGCTATCTCTAATGCTATTTCTAGAACAATGAATGAAGCAGAAGAAATTGCTAATTTCAAAATTTCATCAGCATATATTACTATTCCAGGAAAATATATTACTATAGTTCAAAATAGTGTAGTAAAAGAGACAAAGGAAAAGCTAGAAAGCATTTCTTCAAAAGATGTTATTTCTGCACTAAATTCTGTTAGAGAAATTGAAATACCAGATGATTGTGAATTAATAGACATTCTTCCAGATAAATTTATTTTAGAAGACGGAAAAGTTGTTGACGATCCTATTGGAAAATTCAGTTCTAGTTTTACATTGATGGCACAATTAATATTAGCAGATAAAAATTACATAAAGAAGCTTACAAGCATCTGTAAAAAATCTGGAATTGATATAGATGGAATAGTTCCAATTACTCTTGCTGAAAGAAATTTAGTTTTGGATAATAATGAATTAGATGATAATGTAATGATTCTTGATATCGGTGGAGGAAACACTGAAATAGGAATATTTAACGGTAATTCATTCTTATATACAAATACACTTTCTCTTGGTGGAGATAATGTTACAAGCGATATTGCATATGTACTAAACATATCAAAAGAAGAAGCTGACAAATTAAAGAGACAATATGGTTTAGCATTAAAATCTTTTATAGATAATGATACAAACATTATACTTAATACATATAATGGTGCAGACACTAGAAATAAAACAATTAAGAGTTCTGAACTTATTGAAATAATCGAAGCTAGAATTGAAGAAATATTTTCTTTAATTAATAAAGACATTACAGCACAAGGTTTAAAAAATGACATTAACTATGTGGTTTTAACAGGTGATGGAATTACAAACATTAGTAAAAGCGATATGGCTGGTAAGATTATTTTAAATACTCAAGTTAAATTTGCATCAGCAAGACTTTTAACTACAGTTAAACCTACTTATAGAACAAGTTATGCACTTATCAGATATATTTCTTCAAAACCTTTTGTAAAAAGAGTTTCTAGTACTATTGATACAAAATCTGAAAAATCATTAATAAAAACTGTATTAGGAAAAGTTAGAGATTTCTTTTATTCATAAAAGAAAGTTAAGTAGTTTTTAATTTTATCATTGATAGAGAAAAATTCTATCTAAAAATAACTTTATATATATTTTAATTTGAAGGAGGAGTTACCGAATGATAATGGAAAACGATGATAACAACAATTACATGATGGATGGAACAGCTACAATTAAAGTAATCGGTGTTGGTGGAGCCGGAAATAATGCTGTAAACAGAATGATTGAAGCTGGAATAAAAAATGTAGAATTTTTATCTGTTAACACAGATAGACAAGCACTTCAAATGTCTAAAGCATCAACAAAAATTCAAATAGGTGAAAAACTTACTAGAGGACTTGGAGCTGGAGCAAACCCTGATATAGGAACTCAAGCAGCTGAAGAAAGTCGCACAGAAATAGCTGAAGCTTTACGCGGAGCTGATATGGTATTCGTTACTGCTGGTATGGGTGGTGGAACTGGAACAGGTGCAGCACCAATAGTAGCTGGAACAGCAAAAGAAATGGGAATTTTAACAATAGGTGTTGTTACAAAACCATTTACTTTTGAAGGAAAGAAAAGATTAGCTCAAGCTGAAAGAGGAATTGAGAATTTAAAAGGTAAAGTTGATACTTTAGTTGTAATCCCAAATGATAAATTATTACAAGTTATAGATAGAAAAACATCAATAATTGAAGCTTTCAGAATGGCTGATGATATATTAAGACAAGGTGTTCAAGGTATATCAGATTTAATTGCTGTACCTGGACTAATCAATCTAGACTTTGCTGATGTTAAAACAATAATGTTAGATAGAGGAATGGCTCATATGGGTATTGGTATTGCTTCTGGTGAAAACAGAGCAGAAGATGCTGCAAAACAAGCTATTCAAAGTCCATTACTTGAAACATCAATTGAAGGAGCTAGAGGAGTTATTATTAATATTACTGGTGGTAGCGATGTTGGATTACATGAAGCAAATACTGCTGCTGAACTTATCCAACGCAGTGCTGATCCTGAAGCAAATATTATATTTGGTTCTGTTACTGATGATTCTATGGGTGATGAGATCCAAATCACTGTTATTGCTACAGGTTTTGAAAATGAAGATGAACAAGAACAAAAAGTTACAGGAATAGTAGATAGAGCTTGGAACAAAAAAATGAACACACCTACTTCTTCAGATTCAACAAATAGCAATGAATTGGATATTCCAACTTTCTTAAGAAAAAATAAAAATATGAAATAATGTATCCATTATTGTCAAAGAAAATATATATAGTAAGAAATAAAAAGAAATAATCTACTTAGTGTAGATTATTTCTTTTTTTCTACAATAAGATGTGACATGTTTTTTAATAAATTTAAAATATAATCATTTTAATCTGAAATAGGAAGGAATGATTATGTATGCACATTAGTTTTCAAGGAGAGTAATGTATATGACTATATATGTTGACATTGTTTTCATAGAAAATTTGATTATGAACTTATCAGTTATTTTTGTAGAAGCTATTGTGCTAAACTTAGTTGGTAAAAAATTTAGAAAAGTCATTGCAGGTATTATTGGAAGTGTTTTTTATATCTTAACTTTAATTTTTCCGTTTATTTCATCATTGCAAGTAATAGTTACTGTTATTTTAGTTAAAATTGCTTTTGATCCATACTCATTAAAAATTTTATTAAAAGAAACATTTTTATTTTATTGTATTAATTTTGTTTTTGGTGGTGTTTCTTTTGCACTTATTAACTTGTGGAATAAAGGAAAAGTTACGATATTAAATGGAATATTGTTTGGAAAATTTAACCTTATTGGAATATGCTTGAGTGCAATCATAGGAAGCGTTATTATAATAATTTTCTTAAAGAAAAATAAAAAAAATATTCTTAGAGATGCAGTTATAGTAGTAGATGGAAAGGAAAAGAAAGTAAGAATTTTATTTGACACTGGCAATTTATTAAGAGAGCCATACACAGATAAACCTGTTATTATTGTGGAAAAAAATATTTTAAAAGATCTTATAAGTGGAAAAGTGTTAGATGATTTAAGTAATATTATAAATCGGAAAAATGAAATTACCTATTGGAATGTTTATTATTCCATATAAAAGTATAGGCAATCAAAGTGGATATTTACTTGGATTCAAGCCTGATTATATAATTCTTAAGGGTAATGAAAAAAAAGTTCTAAAAGATGTAGTTATAGGAATTTGTGAAGATACATTAAGTGAAAATAATTTATATTCCGGAATTTTTGGATTGGAAATAGAAGGTATAGTTTAGAAAATTGTTTTTCAAACTAAATTTGTGCCTTAGGAAGGATAAGAAGGAATATGAATATACTTGAGATTTTAAAAAATTTATTTAAAAAATTCACAAAAAGTGATTTGGAAAAGTTACCTATTTTTTATATCAATGGAAGCCAAACTTTGCCACCACCGCTTAGTCCGGAGGAAGAAACAGAAGTATTATCAAAAATTAAGGATGATGAAAATTCCAAGAAAATACTGGTTGAAAGAAATTTAAGATTAGTAGTATATATAGCTAAAAAATTTGAGAACACAGGAGTTGATCTAGAAGATTTGATTTCAATTGGCACAATTGGGCTAATGAAGGCTATAAATACGTTTAATGTAGATAAAAATATAAAACTTGCGACATATGCTTCAAGATGCATAGAAAACGAAATTTTGATGTACTTAAGAAGAAGCAATAGAATTAAAAGTGAAGTTTCTATTGATGAGCCACTTAATCAAGATAGAGATGGAAATGAACTACTTTTGTCTGACATACTTGGAACAGATGAGGATATAATTTATAAAAATTTAGAAGATGAAGTAGATTATAAATTACTGAAAATTGCAATATCAAAACTTACTGATAAAGAAAAATATATTATGAATTTAAGATTTGGAATGGCCGGCTATAAAGAAAAAACTCAAAAAGAAGTTGCTGATATGCTGGGAATTTCACAAAGTTATATATCAAGATTAGAAAAGAAAATAATGTTAAAAATGCGTAAAGAAATCTCAAGTAAAACTGGATAGATATAAATGATAGTTAATTACTTTGCGATTTCTTAATTACATAAATTTAAGGTTTTAATCATACATATTAATAAGAATTTTTTGAGAGGATGACATTAAATGAAAAGAAAAATTTTTATTGTGTGTATGATTTTTTTGTTCTTAATTTCTTGCGTTTTTGGTTATAAATTTTTTATTACTGGAAATAATAAAAACATCGATAACATTGGTGAGATAAATGATTTTATTTTGCAAATTAAAAATTATGATGTAGAAGCAAATGTAACAATTTATAGTAATAAAAATTCAAATACATATAATTTGAAACAACGTAAAGTGGAAGATTATCAAATTCAAGAAATTAATGATAATGAAGGAAATGGATTGATAATCGAAAATGACAATAATAAGGTGACAATAAAGAACACTAAACTTTCTGTAGAAGAGGTTTTTGAAAACTATAATGAAGTGGCAAAAAATGATGTTGGTTTTGATTCTTTTATAGAAAATTATGAAAATAGTGATGATGTTGAAATTACTGAAAATGAAAAATATTATATTGTATTTGTTAAGATAAAAAACTCAAGAAATAAATATATAGAAAACAAGACTCTTTATATAGACAAGACTGAAAATAGGCCTGAAAAAATTGAAATTAAAGATGTAAACAATAAAGAAACAATTATCATAGAATATACTAAGTTTCAAATATTATAGAAATATCTAATAATAAAATTCAATAACTTACCAGTTCGATATATAGAATTATTAGGAGTGATTGTTATGGTAATCAAAAGAGGAGATATGTTTTATGCTGATTTAAGTCCAGTAATTGGTTCAGAACAGGGAGGTGTAAGACCTGTTTTAATAATTCAAAATGACACAGGAAATAAGTATAGTCCAACAGTAATTGCGGCAGCCATTACCTCTCAAGTTGGAAAAAATAAATTGCCAACACATATTGAAATTGATTCAAAGGATGTTGGCTTAAAATCTGATTCAGTAGTTCTTGCAGAACAAATCAGAACAATTGATAAGAGCAGATTAAAAGAAAAAATTGGTCATATAGATGATGAAAAAATTATGGGAAAAATAAATAGCGCTATAGGTATAAGTTTTGGTTTAGCTAATGATTAAATTAATTGGAAAGTTGAGAATTAATATATGAACATTAATAATAGGTTAGTTTCACTTATTTATAGAATTTGTGTGTTTTGTCTAGGATTTTTTTCTTTGACTTATGATTTTGGAATTTGGAATGGAAACTTTAAAATTGGTAATCTTTTTTATTTTACTATTATTAGCAATTTGTTTTGTTTAGGATTATTTTTTGTTCTAATTATAGTTACTATAAGAGATATAATAAAATATGGAATTAAAGGAAGTAGTACTATTTCCCCACATATAAAAGGAGAAATTACAATTTCTATTCTACTTACGATGACAGTTTATCATTTTATTTTAGTTCCATATGCATTAAAAATAAATCCATATCAGAATTTTAAAGTTGTTGATATTATATTTCATTATTTAGTACCAACTTTAACAATTTTTGATTGGATTTTATTTGATAGTAAGAGAAGATACAGATGGTATGATCCGTTTATATGGATTATTGGACCATATTTATATGTTATTTTTATATTTATACAAGCTAATTTTGGAATAGCTAGTAAAATTGATTCTAGTTTAAGTGATTATATTTATGCTTTCCTTGATGTTCGATTAATAGGTAATACTGATGTTATAATAAATATATTGAGTTTGACTGTTGCTTTTGTTATTGTGGGATATTTGATATATGGAATAGATAGAATTAAACTTGAAACTTGATAAAAAAAGAGTGCTTTTGAAGTGCACCCCGATTAGTAGACCATAATAAAAAAGAGTTATGGTATACTTTAATCGGAGGTGTATTTTTTATGG